>JAQGMU010000324.1 GCA_028292195.1 Ramlibacter sp.
GGCGCGACCGCTTCCTGATGCGCGCCATGGGCACGCCCGACGTGCTGCAGATCGACGGACTCGGAGGCTCGCGCCTGGTCACCTCCAAGGTGGCCATCATCAGCAAGTCGCAGCGGCCGGACGCCGATGTCGACTACACCTTCGCGCAGCTCGACGTCGACCGGGCGATCGTCGGTGACGAAGGCAACTGCGGCAACATCTCCTCCGCGGTGGGTCCGTTCGCCATCGATGAGGGACTGGTCGCCGCGATCGAGCCGACGACCACCGTGCGCATCTTCAACACCAACACCGCCAAAGTGCTGGTGGCGCGGGTCCCGGTCGCCGGCGGCAAGGCCCGGGTCCTGGGCGACTGCGCGATCGCGGGTGTGCCCGGCACCGGCGCCGAGATCCTGATGGACTATGCCGACACCGTCGGCTCCAGGACCGGCAAGCTGCTGCCCACCGGCAACGCCACCGACACGATCACCCTGGAAGACGGCCGCCGCATCGAAGTGACGATCGGCGACGCCGCCAACCCGTGCGTGTTCTTCGCCGCGCGCGACCTCGGCCTCACTGGCAGCGAGTTGCCCGACCAGATCAGCGCCGACCGCCGGCTGATCGAAACCATCGGCGAAATCCAGGGCAAGGCGGGCACGCTGGTCGGCCTGTACCGGTCGTGGGACGAACAACACCTGCCTGCGCTGCCACTGGCGGTGATGGTGGCGCCGCCGGCCGATTTCACCGGCGTGGACGGCGCCAGGCAGCTCGCCGCCGACATGGATGCGCGTGAACGCCTGGTGTTCCTGGGCAAGTGCCACGACAGCATGGCCGGCTCCGGCTCGATGTGCTCGGGCGCGATCTCGCGCGTGGCGGGCTCGGTGCTCCACAAGGTGCTCGCGCCTGAAGTCGCGCAAGGCGACGGCCTGCGCATCGGCCACCCGCTGGGCGTGCTGCAGGTCAAGGTGCGCGTCGATGCCGCTGCCTCCCGGCCTCCGCAACTGGCCTTCGAAACGCTGAGCTTCCCGCGGACTGCGCGCCGCCTGATGCAGGGCGAAGTGCTGGTTCCCACCGACTACGCATGACCCAAGGACGAGAAGCGATGAACCCCACCGATCCGCAAGGCGTCACCGGCAAGCTGGCCGGCTGGCTGCAGGACTTTCGCCTGGAGCAGGCACCGGCCGCCGCGCGCGAGCGCGCCAAGGCGCTGACGCTCGACGGCCTGGGCTGTGCCCTGGTCGGGGCCCAGCTGCCGTGGTCGCGAACGGCGGCGCGCATCGTCCAGCGCTTCGAAGGCGCCGGCGAGCGCACCGTCATCGGCTGGGGCACCCGCACCAGCGCGCCGGGCGCCGCCTTGCTCAATGGCACTTTCATCCAGGGCTTCGAGCTGGACGACTACCACCCGCTGGGCCCGCTGCACAGCGCCTCGATCGTGCTGCCGGCGCTGCTGGCCTGCGCCGAGGGCATGCCGTGCGTCAGCGGTCGCAAGTTCCTCGAGGCCGCCATGGCCGGCTATGAAGTGGGGCCGCGCGTGGGCATGGCGCTGCACGGCGCCGAGATGCTGTCGCGCGGCTGGCATTCGGGCTCGGTGTTCGGCACGCACGCCGCCGCGGCCGCCGCCGGCAAGCTGCTCGATCTGGACGCGGCCCGCTTCGAGGACGCACTGGGGCTGGCCGGCACCCAGTCCGCCGGCCTGATGGCAGCCCAGTACGAAGCGATGTGCAAGCGCATGCACCACGGCTTCTCGGCCCGCAACGGACTCTATGCCGCGGTGCTGGCCGAAGGCGGCTACACCGGCATCAAGCGCGTGTTCGAGCGCGATTACGGCGGCTTCCTCTCCACCTTCGGCGAGGGCCATGCTCCCGATGCCGCGCAGGTCACCGACGGCCTGGGCGAGCGCTGGGAAGTGCAGCGCATCGTCATCAAGCCCTATGCGGCCATGGGCGGAATCCATTCGCCGCTGGACGCGCTGTTCGAGATCGGCCGCCAGCGCAAGCTGGTCGCTTCCGAGATCGCGCGGATCGAGGTCGATGTCGGCCACGCGGTCTACCACCACGGCTGGTGGGAGCCGCAGCGGCCGCTGACACCAATCGGCGCGCAGATGAACATCGGCTACGCGCTGGCAGTGGCTGTGCTCGACGGCGCGGCGATGGTGGCGCAGTTCGCGCCCGGCCGCATCGATGCCGACGACGTCTGGGCCCTGTTGCCACGCGTGGCGGTGCGGCACGACGCTGAATTCGACAAGCTGGGCATCACCGGCCGCGGCCGGTGCCGCGTGGCCGTGACTTTCACGGACGGCCGGCGCCTGGAGGTCAACCGCATGGCGCAGCGCGCGATCGAAAGCCCGCAACCCACGGAAGAAGTCGCGGCCAAGTTCCGCGAGCTGACCACGCCCATCCTCGACACCGGCCGGCGCGACGCCATCGTGGCCATGACGCTGGCGCTCGAAGACCTGCCCGACATCCGCGAGCTGCTGGCACTGCTGGCACCGCCCGTGGCATCGCCCTTCGGCGACTGAACGACAAACCTGATCTACGGAGACTCCCATGCCCTCTTCCACCCTCACCCGACTCGCCTGCGCGGCACTGCTGCTGGCTGCCGCCGCCGTCCAGGCGCAAGGCTTTCCCGACCGGCCGCTGCGGCTGGTGACGCCGTTCTCGGCCGGCGGCCCCGGCGACGCCACCGCGCGCCAGCTGGCCGACGGCCTTTCGAAACGCCTCGGCCAGCCGGTGATCGTCGACAACAAGCCGGGCGCCGGCGGCATCATCGGCGCTGACATGGTCGCCAAGGCGCCGCCCGACGGCTACACGCTGCTTGCCGGCGCCAACGGCGCCATCATCAATCCGCTGATCCGCGCCAAGACGCCCTACACCGGCAGCGACCTGGTGCCGGTCAGCGGCGTGAGCGAGGCGGCCTCGCTGATCCTGGTCGACCCCAGGCTCAAGGTCACCAGCCTGAAAGAGCTGCAGGCCCTGGCCAGGTCGCAGCCGCAGCCGCTGTTCTTCGCCACCACGGGCATCGGCAGCACCAGCCATTTCTCGGGCGAGATGATCAAGGCCGCGCTGGGCGTGCCGCTGTCCTTCGTCAACTACAAGAGCGGCGGCGAGAGCGACGCCGCGTTGCTTGCCGGCCAGGTGCAGTTGCTGTCGGAGGTCCCCACCAGCCAACTGGCCGGCCTGACGGACGCCGGCAAGGTGCGGCCGCTCGCCGTGGCGGGCACGCACCGCAACCCCGGCTTCCCGAAGGTGCCGACCACGTCGGAAGCGGGCTTCCCCGACATCCGCATGACGCACTGGCTGGGCATCTTCGCGCCCAAGGGCACGCCGGACGCGGTGCTCGACAGGCTGAACACCGAGATCCAGGCCGTGATCTCCAGCACTGCCTTCCGCGCCAGCCTGTTGCAGCAGAACGCCGAGCCCACGCTGGGCAAGCGCGCCGACTTCAGCCGCCAGATCGCGCAGGAACAGCAGCGGCTGGGCAAGATCGCCACCGAGCTGAAGATCGTCGCCGAGTGATGCCCGCGCTGCCCTGCGTCTTCATGCGCGGCGGCACCAGCAAGGCGCTGGTGTTTCATGCGCGCGACCTGCCGCCGGATGCGGCGGCGCGCGAACGCATCTTCCTGGCCGCGATGGGCAGCCCCGACGCCTACGGCCCCCAGCTCGATGGCATGGGCGGCGGCGTCTCGTCGCTGTCCAAGGTCTGCATCGTCGGGCCGGCCAGCCGCGGCGATGCCGACGTCGACTACACCTTCGCCCAGGTCTCCGTGCGCGAGGCGCGGGTCAGCTACGCCGGCAACTGCGGCAACATGTCGGCCGCCATCGGTCCCTTCAGCGTCGACGAGGGGCTGGTGCGGCGGGCCGACGGCGACGCCGTGGTCCGCATCCACAACACCAACACCGCCAAGATCATC
>JAQGMU010000331.1 GCA_028292195.1 Ramlibacter sp.
GTCTCCGCCGCCAGCCGCTCCAGCAGGTCGAGCGAGAGCTCCAGCCGGTCGGCTTCCTCGGCATCGATGTTGAGGCCGATGTCGTAGCGCCTGGCCAGCGCGCACAGGCGCACCAGCACCGGGTACAGCTCGCCCAGCACGCGCTCGTACTGCGAGCGGCTGTAGCGCGGGTGCAGCGCCGACAGCTTGATCGAGATGCCCGGGCCGTCGAAGATGCCGCGGCCGGCCGAGGCCTGGCCGATGGCGTGGATCGCCGACTCGTACGCCTCCAGGTAGCGCCGGGCATCGTGCGCCGTCAGCGCCGCCTCGCCCAGCATGTCGAAGGAATAGCGAAAGCCTTCGGCCTCGCGCGGCGCCGCGTTGGCCAGCGCTTCGCCAATCGTCTCGCCGGTGACGAACTGCTCGCCCATCATCCGCATCGCCATGTCCACGCCTTTGCGGATCAGCGGCTCGCCGCCCATGCTGACGAGACGGCCGATGGCCGAGGACAAGCCGCTCTCGCTGTGGGTGGACACCAGCTTGCCGGTGATCAGCAGGCCCCAGGTGGCGGCGTTGACGAACAGGGACGGGCTCTTGCCCAGGTGGGTCTGCCACTGGCCCTGCGCGATCTTGTCGCGGATCAGCGCGTCGCGCGTGGCCGCATCGGGAATGCGCAGCAGCGCTTCGGCCAGGCACATCAGCGCGATGCCCTCCTGCGAGGACAGCGCGTATTCCTGCAGCAGGTTCTGCACCAGCCCGGCGCGGCCGGCGGAGGCCTTGCGCTCGCGCAAGTTGCGCGCGATCTTCAGCGCCAGCGCCTGGCTCTTCTCCGCCACGCCGGCGGGCAGCCGCGCCTGCTGCAGCAGCCCGGGCACGATCTCCGGTTCGGGCGGACGCGTCGCCGCCGTGATGGCCTGGCGCAAGGGCGTCTGGAACGGGCTGGGCGGGCAGAAGGCGGCAAACGGCGGCGATGAGAGGGCCATGTCAGTCGAAATTGAGCAGGACCTTCATGGCCTGCGAGCGATCGGCGGCCAGCGCGAAGGCGCGGGCCGAGTCGCGGTAGGAAAGCGTGGCGGAAATCAGCGGCTTGACGTCGACCAGGCCCTTGTTGAGAAGTTCGACGGCGATCGCGAACTCCTCGTGGAAGCGGAAGGCGCCGCGCAGGTCGAACTCCTTCGCGACCAGGGTGTTCACCGGCAGCGTCATGTCGCCGCCCAGCCCGAGCTGCACGATCACGCCGCGCGGGCGCACGGCGTCGAGCGCGCCGCGCAGGGCCCGCTCGTTGCCGCTGGCCTCGAACAGGACACCGAAGTCGCCCTTGTCGGCCGTGAAGCGCGCCAGCCCGTCGGGCTCGGTGGCGACGTTGATCGCCTCGTCGGCGCCGACCTTCAGTGCCTTGCCCAGCGTGTGCTCGCTGACGTCGGTGGCCACGATGTGGGCGGCGCCGGCGCGGCGGGCGGCGATGATCACCAGCGCGCCGATCGGCCCGCAGCCGGTGACCAGCACCCGCTGGCCTAGCAGCGGCCCGGCGCGGCGCACGGCATGCAGCGCCACCGCCAGCGGCTCGGCCATCGCCCCTTCGCCGTCGCTCACGCTGTCCGCCAGCCGGTGCGCCTGGTTCGTCTCCACCACGATCTCCTGGCGGAAGGCGCCCTGCACGTGCGGCGAGCGCATGGCGCTGCCGTAGTAGCGCATGTCCAGGCAATGGTTCTGCAGGCCCTGCTGGCAATAGCGGCACACGCCGCAGGGCCGGCTGGGACTGACGGCGATGCGTTCGCCGGGCTTGAAGCCGGTGACGCCGGCACCGACGGTGTCGATGACACCCGCCACCTCGTGGCCCAGCACCATGGGCTCCTTCACGCGAATCGTGCCGAAGCCGCCGTGCTGGTAGTAATGCAGGTCGGAGCCGCAGATGCCGCCGCAACGCACGCGCACCAGCAACTGGCCGGGGCCGACGTCGGGCGTGGGAATCTCTTCGACCCGCAGGTCGCCGGCGGAATGGATGACGAGTGCTTGCATGGAAGGGTCCTGTTGGCTCTCTGACTGCTGAAATCGGGGGGCTACCAGCCGTTGGCCAGCGCGGAGCGCACCTCCGCCAGCGTCGGCAAGGGGGCGACGGCGCCGAAGCCCTGCACCGCCAGCGCCGCGGCGGTGTTGGCGAAGCGGGCCGCCTCGAACAGGGAATCGCCGGCAGCCAGGCGCGCCAGCAGGTTGCCGCAGAAACAGTCGCCGGCGCCGGTGGCATCGACCAGCGTGCTGGGGCGGCCGGCAATCAGCGTCCGCTCGCGGCCGTCGCTGGCCAGGCAGCCGCGCGCACCGAGCTTGAGGACGACGGACTTCGCGCCCCGCGCATGGCCCCAATCCACGATGGCATCGGCATCGGACAGGCCCAGCAACGCCTCCATGTCCTCGACGCTGGGCAGGAACAGGTCGCACAGGCCCACCGCTTCCGTGATGCCGACGCGGGCCTGTTCCAGCGTCCACAGCTTCAGCCGCAGGTTGGAATCGAAGGCGACCAGCGTGTTCGCCGCGCGCGCGGCGCGCATGGCGGCCAACACGGTCTGCCGCGCGCTGGCGGAGAGCGCCAGCGAAATGCCCGAGACGTGGAGGATGCGCGCGGCCCGCACCAGTTCAAGCGGCAGCCACTCGGGCGTCATCGCGCTGGCGGCCGAGCCGGCGCGCAGGTAGCTGAAGGCATGGCCGGCGGCCCCGTGGTTGACGAAGTAGATGCCGGTGTTCCTCGTCGCGTCGGTTTCGACGCCGGAAGCATCGACGCCCTCTTGCGCCCACAGTGCGCGCAGCCGCTCGCCGAACCAGTCGTTTCCCACTCGCGTGAGGTAAGCGGTGGCGGCGCCGGCCCGCGCTGCGGCGATCACGGCGTTGCTGGTGTCGCCGCCGTAGCCCTGCAGGTACTGCAGTTCGCCGGGCCGGGTCTGGTTGAATTCCAGCATGGCTTCGCCCAGGGCGACGACGTCGTAGCGCTTGGCTTGCACGGCGCCGGCCTCAGGACACGGCGAGCATGCCGCCGTCGAGGGAGGGGTTCATTGTTGTCTCCGGGTGTTCGATGGGCCCAAGATTACTGCGATATTCACTACATTCAAGGAACCCATGGCCTCGCCCTCGCGAACCGCCGCCTCGAACCAACACTGCCACATGACCCAATACCGCATCGGAGAGAAGCGACCCCAGGTCGCCGCCACCGCCTTCGTCGCCCGCGAGGCCACGCTGGTCGGTGAAGTCATCGTCGGCGAGCAGGCCAGCCTGTGGTTCGGCGCGGTCGCCCGCGGCGACAACGAGCCGATCCGCATCGGCGCCCGCTGCAACGTGCAGGAAGGCGCCGTGCTGCATGCCGACCCCGGCTTTCCGCTGACGCTGGAAGAGGACGTGTCCGTGGGCCACCAGGCCATGCTGCACGGCTGCACCGTGGGCAAGGGCTCGCTGGTCGGCATCCAGGCCGTGGTGATGAACGGGGCCGTCATCGGCGCCGAGAGCCTGGTGGGCGCCGGCGCGCTGGTCACCGAGGGCAAGGTGTTCCCGGAGCGTTCGCTGATCCTGGGCTCGCCGGCGAAGCTGGTGCGGCAACTGACGGACGAAGACGTGGCGCGATTGCGCAAGACGGCGGCAGGCTATGCGCGGCGGGCGCAGCAGTACCGCGAGGAACTGCATCCGCTGGACTGAGCCGCGATCAATCCGAGCGCAAGGTCTCCATCAACGCCCGCGCCTTGTCCTGGTCGTACGCCCCCTGCGCCTTGGCCAGCACCTGGCCATCGCGGCCCAGCACCACCACTTGCGCATGGTCGGTGTTGAACAAGCCCATGGACTGCACCAGCCGGTCGGTATCGGTGGCCACGGACAGCAGCCGGTCCGGCCGCAGCCCGGCCGGCAGCGCCGCGGGCGCCGACGATTCCATCGTCACCGCCACCGGCCCGGCTTCCGCCGGCACCACGCGCACCTTCAGCCAGGGAATCGTCGGGTCGCGCCGCAGGCCCATGCCTTCGATCCAGCTGCGCACTTCTTCCTTCTGCTCGCGCTTGAACACCAGCAAGGCCAGCGTGCGCTCGGCCGGCAGCCCCTGCGGCAGCGCCAGCGAACTGTGGTCGCGCGCTTTCGCGGCCAACGGCGGCAGCTGGCCCATGAGGCCCCTTTCGCTGGGCGCGACGAGCCCGAGCCCGATTGCGGCTGAGGCAGCACCCACCCAAAGGGCGACTGAACCCAGGGACGTGTATCTCATGATGGCGACTCCCCTTTGCGGTCCGCTTTCCAGCGTTTGCCGCAAGTTGACGTGATTGTGCACCTGCAGCAAAAACCACGCTCGCATTGCGCGAGAAAACTGTATCCGGCAGATCCCTAGAATCCCCCCTTCGCTCCCGGCCGCAACAAGTGCCGGAGTAGCCCTTTAGCGCCCATGTCCCTCTACCTCCTCATCGGCCGGTTCCTGCGCCGCCACTGGGCGGCCTATGCCTCCTCTGGCCTCATGCTGGCCGGCATCGCCCTGCTCATCGTCTGGATCCCCAGGCAGATCGGCCACGTCGTCGATGGCCTGGCGGCCGGCACGCTGCGCGGCCGGCCGCTGCTGGCGGAACTGGGGTGGCTGCTCGCGGCCGGGCTGGTTGTGTATTTTTTACGGGTCGGCTGGCGCCTGAAGCTCTATGCCGCCGCCTATCGGCTGGGGGTGGAATTGCGCGAACGGCTCTATGCCACCCTGTCGCAGCAGGGCGCGTCGTTCTACCAGCACCGCCGCACCGGCAACCTGATGGCCCTGGCCACCAACGACATCGACGCGGTCGAGATGGCGGCGGGCGAGGCCATGCTGGCCGGTTTCGACGGCACGCTGACCCTGGTGCTGGTGGTGGCCACCATGTCGCTGGGCGTCGACTGGCGCCTCGCCGCCTTCGCCATCCTGCCGTTTCCGCTGATGGCGCTGGCCTTCTGGTGGATCTCGCATCACCTGCACGAGGCCTCGCGCCAGTCGCTGGAGAGGTTTGCGGCGCTGAACGACCACGTGCAGGAAACGCTGGCCGGCGTGCGCACGGTGCGGGCGCTGGGCCTGCTGGCGCACAGCGAGCAGCAGTTCCAGCTGCTGGCCAGCGGCGCGGCCGAGTCCAGCTTCCAGGCGCAGCGCTGGGAAGCGGCCTACGAGCCGGCGGTGGGCTTCACCTTCGCCACCGCGACGATGATGGTGCTGGCGGTGGGCGGCTGGCTGGTCTGGCAGCAGCAGCTGACGGTGGGCCAGCTCACCAGCTTCAGCATGTACCTGGGCCAGCTGATCTGGCCGATGTTCGCGGCCGGCTGGGTGCTGTCGCTGCTGGAGCGCGGCAAGGCGGCCTGGGGCCGGCTGCAGCCCGTGCTGGACGCGCCGCTGGCGGTGGACGACCACGGCACGGTGGCGCCCGTGGTGCCCGGCCCTATCGCCCTGCAGGACCTGCGCTTCCACTATCCCGGCCAGGTCGCGCGGCCGGCGCTGGACGGCGTGACGCTGCAACTGCGCCCGGGCCGCACGCTGGGGCTGGTGGGCCCGACCGGCGCCGGCAAGTCGACCCTGCTGCGGCTGCTGCTGCGGCACCACGCGCCCGACAGCGGCAGCCTCCACTGGAACGGCGTCGCCCTGCCCGGCTACACGCTGTCCGCGCTGCGCGCCGCCATCGCCTGGGTGCCGCAGGAGCCCTTCCTGTTCTCCGCCTCGGTGGCCGAGAACATTGCACTGGCCCGGCCGGAAGCCACGCGCGAAGAGATCGAGCATGCCGCGCATCTGGCCGCCGTGCACGACGACATCCGCCGCCTGCCGCAGGGCTACGACACGCCGGTGGGCGAGCGCGGCGTCACCCTCTCCGGCGGCCAGCGCCAGCGGGTGGCGATCGCCCGCGCCCTGCTGGCCGACGCGCCGCTGCTGCTGCTCGATGACGCGCTGTCGGCCGTCGACGCCGACACCGAAGCGCGCATCCTGGCCCACCTGCGCGATGCGCGCGTGGGCCGCACCGTCATCATCGTCGGCCACCGCCTGAGCGCCGTGGCCGATGCCGACCACGTCGTGGTGCTGCGCGAAGGCCACGTGGCCGAACAAGGCGACCATGCGGCGCTGCTGGCCGGCGACGGCTGGTACGCGCGCCAGTGGCGCTACCAGCAACTGGAGGCGAGCATCGATGCCAGCTGAGATCGACACCGCCGGCGCCCGCACGCTGCTGCTGCGCGCCGGCGCGCCCGAACGCCGCCACGTGCTGCACGGCATCGCCTGGCTGGTGCTGGCCGCCGGCCTGGAGGTGCTGGGCCCGCTGGCCGGCAAGTACCTGATCGACACCTACCTGCTGCCGCGCAATGCCGACCTCCCCGCCATCGCCGGGCTGCTGGTCGGCGCGCTGCTGGCCGGCATGCTGGCCAGCTGGCTGCGCTACCTGCAGCTGAAGCGGCTGGCCGGCGTGGCCATGCGCTCGGTGCAGCGCATCCGCGAGCGCGTGTACGCGCACGTGCTGCGGCTGCCGATGTCCTTCTTCGACCACGCCATCACCGGCCAGCTGGTGAGCCGCGTGACCAACGACACCGAAGCGGTGAAGACGCTCTACGTGCAGGTGCTGTTCGTCATCCTGGACAGCGTGATCGTGCTGACCGGCGCCATGCTGGCCATGCTGTGGCTGGACTGGCGGCTGATGCTGATCGTCGCCGCCCTGGTGCCCGCGGTGATCGTCATCGTGCGCCTGTACCAGCGGCTGTCGGCACCGGCCGTCACGCGCACCCGGTCGCTGCGCAGCGACCTGAACGCCCACGTGGCCGAATCGATCGCCGGCATGCCGGTGCTGCAGGCGGCCAACGCCGGCACGCGCTTTCGCGAGCGCTTCACCCGGCTGAACGAGGGCCACTACCACTCGCGCAACCGCGAGCTGCGCGCCAATGCCTGGCTGCTGCGGCCGGTGCTGGACTTCCTGCACGTGGGGCTGCTGGTGGTGGTGCTCTGGGTGTTCGCCGAGCGCGCGGCCGGCAGCGCCCTGGGCGCGCTGGAGCTGGGCATCCTGTACGCCTTCATCAGCTACATCACGCGGGTGGTGGAGCCGCTGGTGCAGATCACCATGCAGTTCTCGCAGTTGCAGCAGGCGATGGTGGGCGCGGCCCGGGTGCACGCGCTGCTGGAGGAAGCCGAGGCGCCGCTGGCGGTGGAGCATGGCCGGGTGACGCGCGGCTCCATTTCCATCTCGGACCTGGACTTCGGCTACCAGCCAGGCCGCCCCGTGCTGCACGGGTTGAACCTGGAGATTCCCGCCGGCAGCTTCCTCGGCATCGTCGGGCCCACCGGCAGCGGCAAGAGCACGCTGCTGTCGCTGCTGCTGCGCTTCTACGTCGCGCCGGCCGGCAGCATCCGCATCGACAACGCGCCGCTGGAGTCCATAGGCGAAGACCACCTGCGCGCCAGCGTCGGCCTGGTGCCGCAGGAGCCCTTCCTGCTGGCCGGCACCGCCCGCGACAACATCGCGATGGGCCGGCCCATGACGCAGGCGCAGATCGAGGCAGCCGCCAAGGCCGCGCACGCGCACGACCTGATCCTGCGGCTCGAGCAAGGCTACGACACGCCGCTGGGCGAAGGCGGGGCGCGGCTGTCGGTGGGGCAGAAGCAGCTGCTGGCGATCGCGCGTGCGCAGTCCGGCTAGCCGCGCATCCTGTTCCTGGACGAGGCCACCTCGCACATCGATTCGGAAACCGAGCAGCGGGTGCAAAAGGCGCTGGACGCGCTGCACGGGAAGGTGACCGTGGTGGCGATTGCGCACCGGCTGTCCACCGTGCGCGACGCCGACCGCATCCTGGTGCTGCACCATGGCCGCGCCGCGGAGATCGGCAGCCACGAGGAGCTGATGGCGATCGAGGATGGCCTGTACCAGCGGCTGTACCTGCTGCAGCAGCTGGAGGCGGAAGACGAGGAAGACGCTCCGGCCTGACGGGATGTCATCCCCGCGAAGGCGCACTGCTGTCGGGAATCAATCCGGCGCTGGGCCGCTGTCGATCGTGGTTCGGACGTTTCCCCGGAAAGACATTGGCGCGCCGGATCGAAGCCGCACGGTGGGGTCGCTGGCGCGAACCCACCCTACGCTGGGACGTCCGGAGGGGCCGAGCGCACGCTCAG
>JAQGMU010000350.1 GCA_028292195.1 Ramlibacter sp.
TGGATCGCGGCGACCACCGGCTTGGCGGAATTCTCCAGCGCCAGGATGACCGACAGCAGGTTCGGGTCCTGCGTCGCCTTCATCGACCCGAACTCCTTGATGTCGGCGCCGCCGGAGAAAGCCTTGCCGGCGCCGGTGACGACGATGGCCTTGACGGCGGGATCGGCGTTGGCCTGGTCCAGGCCCTGCGTGATCGCGATCCGCGTCGCGTGGCCCAGCCCGTTGACGGGCGGATTGTTCATCGTGACCACGGCGACGTCGCCGTGCACCTTGTATTCAGCCGTCATGCTGCTTCCTTGGTTGGGAATGATTCTGGAGATAAAAGAACGATCGTTCTTTTTTGCGATTGTAGGGGGGCGATGCTGCAGTGCAACCTCCCCCTGTCCGATGTGGGACACGGGGGCTCCGGGAGCTTATACCTCCAGCCACTCCTTGCGGATATACGCGTCGGCGCGCAGGGTCTCCGGGGTGCCGTGGAAGACGATGCTGCCGTGGCCCATCACCAGCGCGCGATCGGAAATCGCCATCGCGATGGTCAGCTTCTGTTCGATCAGCAGCACCGACACCCCGCGCGTTTTCAGCGTCTTCAGGTACTCGCCGACCAGCTCGACAATCTTGGGCGCGAGGCCCTCGGTCGGCTCGTCGATGATGATCAGTTCCGGGTCGCCCATCAGGGTGCGGCACAGCGTGAGCATCTGCTGCTCGCCGCCGGACAGCACGCCGGCCTCGGTGTGCTGCCGCTCCTTCAGCCGCGGGAACATGGCGTACATGTCGTCGAAGCTCCAGCGGCCCTTCTGCCCCGCTTTCTTCTGCCCCAGCATCAGGTTCTGGTGCACCGTGAGCTTGGGAAAGATGTCGCGGTTCTCCGGCACATAGCCGATACCCAGGTGAGCGATCTCGTAAGGCTTGCGGCCCTGGATCGCCTGGCCCTTCCAGGTCACCTGGCCGCGCGCCTCCACCATGCCCATGATGGCCTTGGCCGTGGTGGAGCGGCCGGAGCCATTGCGCCCCAGCAGCGCGACGATCTCGCCCTCGCCGACGTCGAACTGCACCCCGTGCAGCACGTGGCTCTTGCCGTAGAAGGCGTGGAGGTTGTCGACCTCGAGCATCAGTGCCCCGCCTGCGCGTCGGCGACGGAGGAGCCGAGGTAGGCCTCCTGCACCTTCTGGTTGGCCCGCACGGCCTCCGGCGTGTCGAAGGCGATGATCTCGCCGTACACCACCACCGCGATCTTGTCGGCCAGGCCGAACACCACGCTCATGTCGTGCTCCACGGTCAGCAGCGTCTTGCCGACCGTCACTTCCTTGATCAGCTCGATGAAGCGGCGCGTCTCCACCCGGCTCATGCCGGCGGTGGGCTCGTCCAGCAGGATCACGTTGGCGCCGCCGGCGATGGTGATGCCCACCTCCAGCGCGCGCTGCTCCGCGTAGGTGAGGTTCACCGCCAGCACGTCGCGCTTCTTGTGCAGGCGGATCATTTCCATCAGCTGCCCGGCCCGCTCGTTGGCGTCGTCCAGGTCCGCCAGGAACTTCAGGAAGGTGTACCGGTAGCCCAGGCTCCAGAGCACGCCGCAGCGCAGGTTCTCGAACACCGACAGCTTGGGGAAGATGTTGGTGATCTGGAAGCTGCGCGACAGGCCCAGCCGGTTGATCTCGAACGGCTTCTTGCCGTCGATGCGATGGCCGTTCAGCAGCACCTGGCCGCTGGTGGGAGCGAAGCGGCCGCTGATCAGGTTGAACAGCGTCGACTTGCCGGCGCCGTTGGGGCCGATCACGGCGATGCGCTCGCCAGGCTGCACCTCCAGGCTGCAGCCGCGGATGATCTCGGTCTTGCCGAAGCTTTTCCGCAGGTCCTTCAGTTCCAGTGCCGGGACGGTCAAAGCGTTTCCCTCCGCTTGATCTCTTTTTCGATGAACTCCTGGATCTCGCCCCACTGCTTGCTGTACTGCCGGCGCGCCAGTTCGAACAAGCCGATGCCGGTGAGCATGACGAAGCCAGCGCCGAACCAGGCGTTGACGCCCTTGGCGTTCAGCGTGGCGCCCAGGAATTTCAGGTTGGGGCCCAGCGCCGCGTTCAGCTGCAGGTGGTAGACCATCTCGATCATCACGCCCGCGCCCAGCAGCGCGATCAGCGCCGTGGTGGACAGGGCCAGGTAGCTCACCCACAGGTCCTTCAGCCGGCCATAGGCGGCCACCCGCAGGTTCATCATGATCAGGCTGGCGATGCCGCCAGGCGCGTACATCACCATGAACAGGAACACCAGGCCCAGGTACAGCAGCCAGGCCTTGGTGAACTCCGACAGCAGCACGAAGGCCAGCACCATCAGCACCCCGCCGATGATGGGGCCGAAGAAGAAGGTGGCGCCGCCGAGGAAGGTGAACAGCAGGTAGGCGCCGGAGCGGTAGCCGCTGACCACCTCGGAGGTCACGATCTCGAAGTTCAGCGCCGCCAGCCCGCCGGAGATGCCGGCGAAGAAGGCCGCGATGATGAAGGCGATGTAGCGCACCTTCTGCGTGTCGTAGCCGACGAACTCCACCCGCTCGGGGTTGTCGCGCACCGCGTTCAGCATGCGCCCCAGCGGCGTGCGGGTGAAGGCGAACATGGCCGCCGTGCAGGCGAAGGTGTAGAACGCGATCAGGTAGTACAGCTGGATCTGCGGGCCGAAGGTGATGCCCAGGGGCCTGGGCCCGGCCACGCGGTTGCTGGAGATGCCGCCCTCGCCGCCGAAGAACTCGGGGAACATCAGCGACGAGGCCCACACCAGTTCGCCGATGCCCAGCGTGATCATGGCGAAGGGGGTGGCCGCCTTCTTGGTGGTGACGTAGCCGAACAGCACCGCGAACAGTGCCGACGCCAGGCCGCCCGCGATCGGCACCAGGCTCACCGGGATCGGCCAGTGGCCCTTGCTCACCAGGTTCAATGTGTGGATGGCCAGGAACGATCCCAGGCCGGAATACACCGCATGGCCGAAACTGAGCATGCCGCCCTGCCCCAGCAGCATGTTGTACGAGAGGCAAACGATGATGGCGATGCCCATCTGGCTGAGCATCGTCTGCGACAGGCTGCTGGTGAACAGCAGCGGCGCCACCGCCAGGATCAGCGCATAGCCGCCCCACACCAGCCAGCGGCCGACGTTGTGGGGCTTGAATTCGTAGTGGTCCTTCGCCATGGCTTCAGCCTTCCCGGGTGCCGAGGAGACCCTTGGGCCGGAAGATCAGGATCAGCACCAGGAACAGGTAGGGCAGGATCGGGGCGATCTGCGAGATCTTCAGCTTCCACAGCGGGTAGCCGAAGGTGCCGGGCGTGATGTGGGTGCCGAGCACCTGCGCCGCGCTCATCAGCGAGGCGTCGACGCCGACCGCGAAGGTCTGGATCACGCCGATCAGGAGCGAGGCGACGAAGGCGCCGGCCAGCGAGCCCATGCCGCCGACCACCACCACCACGAAGATCACCGAGCCCACCGTGGCCGCCATCCCCGGCTCGGTGACGAAGGCATTGCCGCCTATCACGCCGGCCAGCCCCGCGAGCGCGGCGCCGCCGCCGAACACGAGCATGAAGACGCGCGGCACGTTGTGGCCCAGGGCCTCCACGGTGTCCGGGTGCGTCAGCGCCGCCTGGATCACCAGCCCGATGCGCGTGCGCGTCAGCAGCAGCCAGATCGCCACCAGCATCAGCAAGGCCACCAGCATCATGAAGCCGCGGTACAGCGGGAACTGGGTGCCGTACAGCGTGAAGAGCGGACCACTGAGGGACGCGGGCACGCGGTAATCCGCCGAACTGGTGCCCCAGATCAACTGCACCATCTCCAGGATGATGAACGACAGGCCGAAGGTGATCAGCAGTTCCGCCACATGGCCGAACTTGTGGACCCGGCGCAGCGCGTACTTCTCGAACAGCGCGCCCAGCGCCCCGACCAGCAGCGGCGCGATGAACAGCGCCGGCCAGAAGCCGAGCAGCTGGGTGGTGCTGTAGGCGAAATAGGCCCCCAGCATGTAGAAGCTGGCATGGGCGAAGTTGAGGACGCCCATCATGCTGAAGATCAGCGTCAGGCCGGAACTGAGCATGAACAGCAGCAGCCCGTAGCTGATGCCGTTCAGCAGTGAGATCGTGAAGAACTCCATCCGCGCCGTTTCTTGTGTGTCGTTGTAGTCCGCCTGCATTCTGCCGGGACGCGGGCGCAAAAAAAAGCCGGGACCGCGGTGGCCCCGGCTTTTTTCGTCGCGTGGGCGTCAGCCCGCGGGCCGCTTCATCTGGCAGCTGGTGGGCGTGCTGGAGAAGTAGGGGTCCATCTGCTTGATCGGCACGAAGGTGTAGCCGGTCTTCTCCACGCTGTACTCGCCCTTCTTGGCCTTCTGCCACTTGGTGATGTACATGGTCTGCTGCAGCTGGTGGTCGGACGCGCGCATCGTCACGTCGCCGGCGAAGCTCTTGACCGTCAGGCCTTCCATCGCCCTGGCCACCGACATGGGATTGGTGCTCTTGGCCTTGGCGATGGCACCCGCCAGCAGGTTGATGCCGTTATAGGTGGCGTAGGTGTAGTAGTCGTCGTCGAACTTCTTGTTGAACTCGGTGCCGATCTGGCCCAGCTCACCGGTGTGGTTGGCATGGCCGTAGGCCACCACGTAGACCTCGCTGTCGCCGCCGGCGGCCAGCGCCGTGGGCGTGCCGGTGACGCCGGCGTAGTAGGTGTACATCGGGATCTTCAGGCCGGCGTCGT
>JAQGMU010000363.1 GCA_028292195.1 Ramlibacter sp.
TGACGACTTCCGCCGGCGCATGCGCGGGCAGCATCAGGCCGTACCAGGCCGAGGCGATCATGGGCGTGCCCGCCTCCTTGAACGTAGGCACCTTGGGCAGCGCGGGCAGGCGCTTCTCGGAGGCCACCGCCAGCGGCTTGAGCATGCCGCCGCGGATGCTGCCCAGCGAGCCGGTGTCCAGCATCATGTCGATGTGGCCGGCGATCAGGTCCTGTGCCGCCGGGCCGCTGCCCTTGTACGGGATGTGGCGGATGTCGATGCCGGCCGCCGTCTTGAACTGCGCGCCCGCGAGGTGCTGCGAGCCGCCGATGCCCGCGGAGCCGTAGGTGTACTTGCCCGGTTCCTTCTTGGCGGCGGCCACCACGTCGTGCAGCGAATTCCAGGGCGACTTGGCCGGCACCACCATCACGTTGGGGATCTCGCACAGCGACACCACCGGCGTGAAGTCGGTGATCGGCTCGTAGCCCAGGCGGGCGTACAGGTGCGGCGCGGCCGCGTTGGTGGAACTGGTGGCCAGCAGGATGCTGTGGCCGTCCGGCTTGTCCTTGACGAACTGCTGGGTGCCGATCACGCCGCCGGCGCCGCCCTTGTTCTCGACGATCACGGGAACGCCGAGCGCCTCGGAGAGCGGTTGCGTCAGCAGGCGACCGATCTGGTCGGTGGCGCCGCCGGCCGGCCCCGGCACCATCAGCCTGATGGGCATCTTGTCGTTGGGCCACGCGGCAAGGGACGCCGTGGAGGCGAGCGCGAGGGCGCAGGCGAGAAGGGCGTTGCGGCGGGAGAGGAGGAACTTGGGGGTCATGGTTACTGCAAGGTTTGTCTCAAGGATGTCATTGCGGGCTTGACCCGCAATCCATGCGGCGATCGATCAAGCGCCGCCGTGGATCCCGGGTCAAGCCCGGGATGACATCCGGGGCAGGGGTCAAGCCCGGGATGACATCCGGGGCAGGGGTCAAGCGCGGGATGACATCCGGAGCAGGGTCAAGTCCGGGATGACGTCCAGCAGCCCGGGATGACATCCACGACACGCAATTATCCCACTCACATGTTCGTGTAATTCGGCCCGCCGCCGCCTTCCGGCGTGACCCAGACGATGTTCTGCGTCGGGTCCTTGATGTCGCAGGTCTTGCAGTGCACGCAGTTCTGGGCGTTGATCTGCAGGCGCTCGCCGCCGCCTTCCGCCGCGACGAACTCGTAGACCCCGGCCGGGCAATAGCGGGCCTCGGGGCCGGCGTATTTGGCCAGGTTGACCTGCACCGGCACCGAAGGATCCTTCAGCGTCAGGTGCGGCGGCTGGTCCTCGGCATGGTTGGTGTTGGAGATGAACACCGAGGACAGCCGGTCGAAGGTGAGCTTGCCGTCCGGCTTCGGGTAGACGATCGGCTTGCAGTCCGCCGCCGGCTTCAGGTACACGTGGTCCGGCTTGGCGCGGTGGATCGTCCAGGGGATCTTGCCGCGCAGCACGAACTGTTCGATGCCGGTCATGAGCGTGGCGACCGTGCGGCCCTTCTTGAACCACTGCTTGAAGTTGCGCGCCTTGTTCAGCTCCTTGTACAGCCAGGACCGTTCGAAGGCTTCCGGGTACGCCGTCAGCTCGTCGTGCTGGCGGCCGGCCTGGATCGCGTCATAGGCGGCGCGGGCGGCCAGCATGCCGGTCTTCATGGCGGCGTGGCTGCCCTTGATGCGCGAGGCATTCAGGAAGCCGGCGTCGCAGCCCACCAGCGCGCCGCCCGGGAACACCGTCTTCGGCAGCGACAGCAGGCCGCCCACCGTCAGCGCGCGGGCGCCGTAGGCGAGGCGCTTGGCCGGCTTGGCGCCCTCGAAGTACCAGCGGATGTTGGGGTGGGTCTTGAAGCGCTGGAACTCCTCGAACGGCGAGAGGTAGGGGTTGGTGTAGTCGAGGCCGACCACGAAGCCTACCGCGACCTGGTTGTTCTCCATGTGGTACAGGAAGGAGCCGCCATAGGTCATCTCGTCCAGCGGCCAGCCGGCGCTGTGCAGCGCCAGGCCGGGCGTGTGGCGCGAGGGGTCGATCTCCCACACCTCCTTCACGCCGATGCTGTAGCTTTGCGGGTCGCGCCCGGCGTCGAGCTTGTAACGCGCGATGAGTTGCTTGCCCAGGTTGCCGCGCGAGCCTTCGGCAAAGATCGTGTACTTGGCATGCAGCTCCATGCCGAGCTGGAAGCTCGCGGTCGGCTCGCCGTCCTTGCCTAGCCCCATGTTGCCCGTCGCCACGCCCTTGACGGCGCCGTTCTCGTCGTAGAGGATTTCCGCGGCGGGGAAGCCGGGGAAGATCTCCACGCCCAGCGCCTCGGCCTGCTGCGCCATCCAGCGCGTCACGTTGGCCAGGCTGACGATGTAGTTGCCGTGGTTGCCGAAGTTGGGCGGCAGCATGAAGTTGGGCACGCGCATCGCGCCGGTGTCGCTGGTGAAGAGGAAGATGTCTTCCGTCACCGGCTGGTTCAGCGGCGCGCCCTTTTCTTTCCAGTCGGGCATGAGCTCGTCCAGCGCGCGCGGGTCCATGATGGCGCCCGAGAGGATGTGCGCGCCCGGCTCCGAGCCCTTCTCCAGCACCACGACCGAGAGCTCCTTGCCATGGCGCCCGGCCAGCTGTTTCAGGTGGATGGCCGTCGCCAGGCCGGCGGGCCCGCCGCCCACCACCACCACGTCGTATTCCATCGCTTCGCGCGGACCGTACTGGGCCAGGATTTCTTCTTGCGTCATGGTGTCTCGTTGATAATGGGTTGCAGTCCGCCGCGGCGCCGTGCGCCGCCCAGGGTCATCAATTCTATGCGGCGGCCCGGCGTGCCCATCGCATAGCTCCCCGGAATTTCCAGAGAGGAAGCCCAGTGGCTTACACCATCGACTTGTCGGGCCGTGTCGCCTTCATCACCGGCGCCAGCAGTGGCCTGGGCGCACAGTTCGCACGGGTGCTGGCGCGCTCCGGCGCCGCCGTCGTGCTGGCCTCGCGCCGCATCGAGAAGCTGAAGGACCTGCGGGCCCAGATCGAAGGCGAGGGCGGCGACGCCCACGTGGTCGGTCTCGACGTGACCGACGTCGCCAGCATCAAGGCCGCCGTGGCCCATGCCGAGACGGAAGTCGGCTCCATCGACATCCTGATCAACAACTCCGGCGTCAGCACCACCCAGCGCATCCAGGACGTGGAGGAGGAGGACTACGACTACGTCTTCGACACCAACGTGCGCGGCGCCTTCTTCGTGGCGCAGGAGGTCGGCAAGCGCATGCTGGCGCGCTCGCGCGGCGCGGCGCCCGGCACTTTCACCGGCGGCCGCATCATCAACATCGCTTCGATGGCCGGGCTGCGCCCGCTGCCGCAGATCGGCGTCTACGCCATGAGCAAGGCCGCAGTGGTGCAGATGACGCGCGTGCTCGCGCTGGAGTGGGGCCGCTTCGGCATCAACGTCAACGCGCTCTGCCCCGGCTACATCGACACCGAGATCAACCACCGGCACTGGGACAGCGAGCAGGGCCAGAAACTGGTGGCCATGCTGCCGCGCAAGCGCGTGGGCAAGCCGGAGGACCTGGACGCGCTGATCGTGATGCTGGCGTCCGACCAGAGCCACTTCGTCAACGGCGCGGTGATCGCTGCCGACGACGGCTTCAGCCTTTAGGTGACGGGCCGGGCCAGCGGATGCTGACGGGCGTGTTGGCCGGCCTGCTGGCCGGCGCCCTGTGGGGCCTGGTGTTCGTGGCGCCGCGCATGGCGAGCGGCTACTCGCCGGTGGACTTCAGCGCCGGCCGCTTCGTCGCCTATGGCCTCACCGCACTGGTGATGACCGGCCTTGCCGCGCGGCCGCGCCTGCCGGATGGCCGGCAGGCGCTGGCCGCGATGGGCATGAGCCTGCTGGGGTTCAGCGGCTACTACCTGCTGCTGGTGTTCGCGATCCGCGATGCCGGCACCGAGGTGCCGAGCCTGGTGATCGGCACCATCCCCTTGTGGGTGATGCTGCTCGGCAAGCCGGGCCACCTGCGCTGGAGCGCGCTGGTGCCGGGGCTGGTGCTGACGGCGGCGGGACTGGCGCTGATGCTGGCGTCGACCCATGCCGCGGGGCCGGCCGAGGGCGGGGCGCACTTCTGGCGCGGCGTCGCCTTCGCCGCCGCGTCGCTGGCGAGCTGGACGGCCTTTGCGCTGCTCAATTCGGCCTGGTTGAAGCGCCATCCGGAGGTGAATGCCACGTCCTGGGCCAACTGGCTGGGCCTGGCCACCGGCGGCGGTGCGCTGGTGCTGTGGGCCGTGGCAGGCTCGCCGGCATCCGTGTTGCTTGCGCAGCCGGCGGCGCCCATGTTCGCCCTGCTGTGCCTGGCCACCGGCGTCGGCTCGGCGTGGCTCGCCACCATCCTCTGGAACGTCGCCAGCCGGCGCCTGTCGGCCAGCCTGTGCGGGCAGCTGATCGTGAGCGAGACGCTGTTCGCGCTGGCTTATTCTTTTGCCTGGGACGGCCGCTGGCCCGCGCCCGCGGAAGCCGCCGCCGTCCTCCTCTTCACCCTGGGCATCCTCGCCTCGATCAAGGCTCACCGATGAAACTCGAACTGCCGGACCGGAAGAAACTGGTCAACACCATCACCGTCCCCATTCGCTGGGGCGACATGGACGCCATGGGCCACGTGAACAACACGCTGTACTTCCGCTACCTGGAGATCGCCCGCATCGACTGGATGCGCCGGGTGGGCTGCCAGCCGCGGCCGGACGGCGAGGGCCCGGTGATCGCCAATGCCTTCTGCAACTTCCACAAGCAGCTGGAGTTCCCCGGCGACATCGTGGTGAAGATCTACGTCAGCGACCCGGGCCGCAGCAGCTTCGAGAGCTGGGTCACGATCGAACGCACCGACGATCCCGGCGTGCTGTATGCCACGGGCGGCGCGACGACGGTGTGGGTGGATTTCCCGAAGCAGAAGTCGGTGCCGATGCCGGAGTGGTTTCGGGCGCTGTTGGCCTGATCGCGGCCAGTCGGGTTTGTGGGTGTTTTCATTGGGATGGTGACGGTGGGGTCGCTTCCGCGAACCCACCCTACGAAGCCGGTCCTCCCATCCATGCCCGGCGAGGCACGACCCCCATCAATGCCCGGCAAGGCCGGGCCCCCGATCAATGCCGGGTCGTCCTCGTAGGGTGGGTTCGCGCAGCGACCCCACCATCACTCCCCGTACCTCCCCTCCCTCCCACCCGCGAGCCCCCAATCTGCCCTCAACAGCCCCTGCCGCACGTACCGGTGAAAGCTCGAGTGCGGCCAGTCCGCTGCCCGCGTGACCAAACCGTGCTTCACCGGGTTGTAGTGGATGTAGTCGACGTGATGCCCAAAATCATCGTCGTCGCGGATCTGGTGTTCCCAGTAGCGGCGATTCCATAGTGCACGCTCCGTGTCGCCGCGACGGCGCGACGAGGACGCGTCCAGCACGCCGTCGCACAGCAACTGGCGCGTAAACCGGCGCTTGATCAGCAACCAGCGCAACGGGAAGTTCGCATCGTCCTCGGGCAACGTCCAAACCGCATGCAGGTGTTCCGGCAGCACCACCATCGCGTCGATGTGGAACGGATGTTTCGCCTTGGTGAGGGCCAGGCAACGGCGCAGGATTCCGATGTGCTCGGTCAACCAGCGCGACTGGCGGTCCTGCAGGGTCACCGTGAAGAAGTAGGTCGCTCCGGGGGTGGCGGCGCGGATGTAGCGGGGCATGTGGATGCAACGCGCCGGCAGGGGGAGGCGGCATCCTTCGGATGGAGGAGGGAATGGGTGCGTGGTGGGGTCGCTGCGCGAACCCACCCTACAAGCGAGCCGCAGCCTGGATCCAGGAGACCCCAGCCCGACCGCAGCTTTTTTTACGCTGCGGGCTTCTTCTCGCGCGGGATCCGCCCCATCACGTAGAACTCCGGGTTGGGCATCATGTCGGAGAAGCGGGCCATGCGGTTGGACAGGCCGAAGAAGGCCGTGATGGCGGCGTTGTCCCAGTTGTCATCGTAGGTATAGCCGTGCGGCTGCAGGGCGGCGAAATCGGCGTCCTCGATTGCGTCGGAGTGCAGGCAGACCTTCATCGCGAAATCGAGCATGGCGCGCTGGCGCGGGGCGATGTCGGCCTTGCGGTAGTTCACCGCCACCTGGTCGGCCACCAGCGGCTTCTTCTCGTAGATGCGCAGGATGGCGCCATGCGCCACCACGCAGTACAGGCAGTTGTTGGCGGCGCTGGTGGCCGTGACGATCATCTCGCGCTCGCCTTTGGTCAGCGATCCTTCCTCCTTGAGCATCAGGGCGTCGTGGTAGGCGAAGAAGGCGCGCCACTCGGCCGGCCGCCGGGCCAGCGCCAGGAACACGTTGGGCACGAAGCCGCTCTTCTCCTGCACCTCCAGGATGCGCTGGCGCATGTCTTCGGGCAGGTCCTTCAGTTCGGGGGCGGGGTAGCGGTTCACGGGGTCTCCTTGGGGATGCGCATGCCGCAAGGTTACCGCCAGCGTAAGCTCGCGGCTTTCCTCATGCGGAGACCTTCCATGGAACTGCCCAAGGACCCCGAACTGCAGGCCGGCCTGGCCACCCGCCGCGCCGTGCTGGGCAACGACTACGTGCAGGCCGCGCTGGACAAGGCCACGCCTTTCACCGCGCCGCTGCAGGAACTGGTGACGCGCCACGCCTGGGGCAACACCTGGCAGCGCAAGGGCATCGACCTGCGCACCCGCAGCATGATCACGGTGTCCATGCTGGTGGCGCTGGGCCGCATGCACGAGCTCAAGGTGCACGTGCGCGGCGCCCTGAACAACGGCGTGACGCCGGAAGAACTGCAGGAGATCTTCCTGCACGCCAGCGTGTACTGCGGCTTCCCGGCGGCGGTGGATGCGTTCCGGACGGCCTCCGAAGTCGTGGAAGCGCCAGCCCGGGCCTGACGCCGTTCCCGTCATCCGTTTGCGGGTGACAAGCCGCGGGCCCGGCGCTACATTGGCCGCCGACAAGGGGGGAACCATGTCGGACCAGCCAATGGCAACCGGTGCGGACGCGGACGCGCACGCCCTCAGCGGCGCGGACATCCTGCGGGAAGAACACGACGGCCTCGCGCAACGGCGCCGCCTCGCCTACGGCGACGCCGCCGAGTGGCCCGCCTGCTGGACCCGCACCGGCATGGCACTCTCCGGCGGCGGCATCCGCAGCGCCACCTTCTGCCTCGGGCTGTTGCGCGGGCTGGCGCAGAACGGCGTGCTCAAGCGCTTCGACTACCTCTCCACCGTTTCCGGCGGCGGCTTCGCCGGTGCCATGCTGGGGCGGCTGGTGTCGCGCCTGGGCATCGTCGGGGCGGAGCAGGCCCTGGCGGGCGGCCGCAACCTGCTGCTCTGGTGGCTGCGCAGCAACGGCCGCTACCTCACGCCGGCCGGCTCGCGCGACCTGGGCATGGCGCTGGTCACCTACTTCCGCGCCTGGCTCGCGGTGCAGCTCGAATTCGCGGTCGCCTGCCTGCTGCTCGGCCTGCTGGTGGTGCTGCCGCACGTGCTGCAGGAGAGCTTCTACTTCCTCAGCTGGGATGAATGGCCGGCCGGCCATACGCCCTGGTGGCCGGCCGCCGTACTTTGGTTCGCGGTGACGCTGCCCGGGCCCCTTGCCGCCTACTGGATCGTGCGGGACCCGCCGATGGAAGGCGGCGCCGCCGCCGCAGCGCCTGCCCCGGCCCCCGCTGCG
>JAQGMU010000282.1 GCA_028292195.1 Ramlibacter sp.
GCTGGCGCGTGGCGCTGGCCGGCCGGCGCGCCGACGCGCTGCAGGAAACCGCGAAGCTTTCCGGCGCCGGCGAGCGCGCGCTGGCGGTGCCCACGGACATGACCGACCCGGCGTCGGTGGCGGCGCTGTTCCAGGCGACCGTGAAGGCCTGGGGCCGCGTCGACCTGCTGTTCAACAACGCCGGCATCGGCCTGCCGGCGGCGCCGCTGGAAGACATGGCGATCGCGGACTGGAAGCGGGTGGTGGACACCAACCTGAACGGCATGTTCTACGGCATCCAGCAGGCCTTCAAGACGATGAAGGCGCAGCAGCCCATGGGCGGCCGCATCATCAACAACGGCTCGATCTCGGCGCACGCGCCGCGGCCGCACTCGATCGCCTACACCGCGACCAAGCACGCGGTGGGCGGGTTGACCAAGACGGCCGCGCTCGACGGTCGGCGCTACAACATCGCCGTCGGCCAGATCGACGTCGGCAACGCGATGACCGAGCTGGCCGCGCGCATGGCCAAGGGCGTGCTGCAGGCCAATGGCGAAGTCGCCGCCGAGCCGCTGATCGACGTCAACATCGTGGGCCAATCGGTGCTGTACATGGCCAGCCTGCCGCTGGAGGCGAACATCCTGTTCCACACGGTGATGGCGACCAAGATGCCGTTCGTGGGGCGGGGATAGGTTCCACCGATTCCCGCGCGGTGCGATGGTGGGGTCGCTTGCGCGAACCCAGGTCTGCAGTCTGTAGGGTGGGTTCGCGCAGCGACCCCACCGCGTGTGCTACGAGACAGCCAGGGCCGCCGCCGTGAGCGGCACCCCCTCCGGCCACCGATCCGCCGCCAGCCCGTGCAAGTAGGCCGCATGGCTCGCCGCCTCCAGCGCTGACTCCCCCGCCGCCAGCCGCGCGGCGAGCCACCCCGCCAGCACGTCCCCCGTCCCCGCAATCGCCAGCCTTGCATTGCCGGTGGGATTGATGTGGAGGGCACCGTCCGGCGCGGCGATCACCGTGCCCGATCCCTTCAGCAGCGCCACGCAGCCGAAGCGCTGTGCGAGTTCGCGCGCGGCCTGCAAGCGATCCCCCTGCACGTCCCCGGTCTTCGTTGCCAACAGCCGCGCCGCTTCCAGCGGATGCGGCGTCAGCACTGTCGCGGCCTGCCGCCGGCCGCGCGCCTGCAGCAGCGCCTGCAACTGCGAATCGGCTGCGATGGCGTTCAGCGCATCGGCATCCAGCACCAGGGCCCTGGCGGTCGACAGGACCCTGGGCAGGGCGGCGCGCACCGCATCGCCACCCCCGCAGCCACAGGCCACGCTCATGGCGGCCAGGTCCAGCGAGTCCCAGGCGCGAACCATCAGGTCGGGCTGGCCCGCATCCAATGCCGGCGCCTGGGCGTCGAGGAACGCCGCGAACACGCGGCCGGCGCCGTGGTGCAGGGCCGCGCGTGCCGCGAGCAGCACCGCACCGGCCATGCCGGGCGCGCCGCCGATCACCGCGACGTCGCCGTAGCTGCCCTTGTGGGAGGCGTGGGCCCGCTGGCTGGCGGCCGGCGGCGCCGACAGGATGGCGGCAGGCGGCTCGCCGTCCGCTGCCACGCCGAGGTCGTCGAACCAGACCGCGCCGGCGGCGTCGCGGCCAACGCCCGTGAACAGCCCGGGTTTCAGTGCCAGCAGGCTGAGGGTGTGCGCGGCCTGCACGCAGGTTTCGGCGTGGCCGGTGTCGGCGGCCAGGCCCGAGGGCACATCGACGGCCAGCACGCGGGCGCGACCCGCATTCAGCCGCTGCATGTGATCGAGGAGGGTGCCCGCTGGCGCGCGCGTGCTGCCGATGCCCAGCAGGGCATCAAGGGCGAAGTCCCAGTCCGGCGGGGGTTCGGGGGAGAAGCGCACGCCGGCCGCGCGGGCGCGCTGCAGAGAAGCGCGCGCGTCTTCGGGCGCCTTCGCCTCCTCACCCAGCCACGTGACGACCGGCTCCTTGCCCCATTGCTTGAGGTGCAGCGCCGCCTCGAAGCCGTCGCCGCCGTTGTTGCCGGGGCCGCAGGCGATCCAGAGGGTGCGGGCATGGGGAGCGAGCGCGAGCGTGAGGCGGGCCGTGGCGAGGCCGGCGCGCTGCATCAGGGTGTGCGGGGGCAGGGCGGCGGCACGCTGCTCCAGGCGGCGGATGGCCGCGATGGAGTGAAGGGGCCAGGGGCGGTCGGGGAGGACGCGCTGCATGGCGCGATTGTGCACGCCCGATGGCGGGGTCCGCTGCGCGGAACCCACCCTGCATCGGGCCGTTACGTCACCAGACGCTCGACGCCCAGGCCTTCGAGGTCCACCTCCGCCGGCCGCGCGCCTATCAGGTCCGCCACCGCGCGGGCGCTGCCGCACGCCAGCGCCCAGCCGCTGGAGCCGTGGCCGATGTTGATCCACACGCCCGGCACGCCGGTGGCGCCCAGCAGCGGCGGGCCGTCCGGCAGCATGGGGCGCGCGCCCTTCCACTCCTGCACGCCGCTGCCCGTATTGGCCAGCTGCGCGGCGCCGGGGAACCAGTCGTGCAGCACCTTGTACAGGGTCTGGATCGCCGACGGCCGCTTGTGGTGCGGATGGCCGCCGATCTCGGCGCTGCCGGCCACGCGCACGCGGTTGCCCAGGCGCGAGATGGCCACCTTGTAGCGCTCGTCCATCAGGCCGCTGCGCGGCGCGTTCAGCGGCTCGCGGATCGGCGCGCTGATCGAGTAGCCGTGCACCGCCGCCAGCGGCACCTTCAGGCCCACGGTCCGCAGCAGCGTGGCCGAAGCCACCCCGCTGCAGATCACCACCGCGTCGAAGCGCTGCACCTGCGGCGCGGCGTCCGTGCCCGTGGTGACGCGCAGGTGCGTGGGCTGCGCCGGGTCCAGCGGCGCGGCCGAGGCGTTGAATTCGAAGCGCGCGCCCAGCGCCTGCGCCTGGTTCTTCAGCAGCAGGGCGAACTGGCGGCAGTTGCCGACCTCGTCGTCCGGCAGGTGGATGGCGCCCGCAAATGCCGTGTCGGGGTTCAGCGCCGGCTCCAGCGCGCGGGCCGCGTCGGCGTCGACCTCCCTGAACTTCACGCCGGCATCGCGCAGCACCTGCA
>JAQGMU010000401.1 GCA_028292195.1 Ramlibacter sp.
AGCGGTCATCCGAGTGCGGTGGTGCGGGAACACTTGCAGTGGGCTTTGGCGCAGCATGCGGTGGGGTCGCCTGCGGCGAACCCACCCTACACGGCCCCGGGGTCCCCGTCGATGCGTTGACCAACACGGCCGATGCGTTGACCAACACGGCCCCGGGGTTCCCGTCGATGCGTTGACCAACACGGCCCCGGGGCTCCCCGTCGATGGGTTGACCAACACGGCCCCGGGGCTCCCCGTCGATGGGTTGACCAACACGGCCCCGGGGTTCCACGACCCCGGCCCGTAGGGTGGGTTGGCGAAGCCACCCCACCGATGCGCGTCAGCGCAACACCCCCAACGCGAACGGCAAGCTCACCATCCCCAACACCGTCGACAACGTCACCAACCCCGCCACCAGCGCCCCGTTGTAGCCCATGCGCGAAGCCAGCACATAGCAGCTCGACGCCGTCGGCAGGGCGGAAAACGCCAGCAGCACCGTGCGCTGCGCCGGGTCGAGCTTGAACAGCCACGCAATCCCCGCCGCCGCCAGCGGCAGCAGCAGGTGCCGGATCGCCAGCACGCCCACGCCCAGCGCCTTGGCCTGCGCCAAGTGGCCGAACTGCATGCCGGCGCCGGCCGCCAGCAGGCCCAGCGCGATCGAGGCGGCGCCGATGCGGTTCAGCGTCGGGTCCATCCAGGGCGGCACCCGCAGCCCGAGCAGGTTGAACGCCAGGGCGCAGAAGGTGGCGATGATCAGCGGATTGCGCACCAGCGCCGCCAGGAAGCCGGTCTTGGCATGGCGCGCCATCGGCCAGACCGCGCCGACGTTGAACAGCGGCACGCACACGCCGATCAGCACCGCGATCAGCTGCAGCCCCTGCGCGCCCAGCAGCCGTTCGGCCAGCGCCAGCGCGATGAAGGAATTGAAGCGGAAGGCGACCTGGGCGCTGGCGGCATGCTCGCGGGCGTCGATGTGGCCGCGCAGGCCCGGCCACCAGGGCAGGCTGTAGGCCAGCGCGATGCCGACCACGCCCAGCAGCAGGCCGGCGGCAGCGAGGCCCGACACGGCAGCCAGGTCCAGCGGCGTGCGCGCGATCGACTGGAACAGCAGGACCGGGAACAGGAAGAAGTAGACCAGGCTCTCGACCTGCTCCCAGGTGGCGCGGTTGAGCGCCGTGTAGCGGCACACCAGGTAGCCGCACAGGATCAACGAGAAGTCCGGCAGCAGGAGCTGGGCAAAATTCACGGGCCGAGGATAGCCGATGCCCTCCTGGGGTCCCGTGGCAACCCTTATGTGGAACCCACAGCGACGGCGCAACCCCAACTGAACTAGGATGCTCGGGTTTTTGCCTTCAAATCGTTCAAGGAGAACCGAATGAAACGCCGTTCCTGGATTGCCGCCGCGACGGGCGTGCTGGCCGCGCTGGCCGCCCCCGCCTTTGCGCAGGGCTATCCGAACAACAAGGTCATCAAGCTGACGGTGCCGTTCGCGCCGGGCGGCACCACCGACATCATCGCCCGCGTCATGTCCGAGCCGCTGGGCAAGGCCCTGGGCACGACCGTGATCGTCGAGAACAAGGCCGGCGGCGGCGGCGCGGTGGGCGCCCTCGACACCGCGCGCGCCACGCCGGACGGCTACACGCTGGGCATCGCCACGGTGTCGACCACCGCCGCCAACCCGGCCATCAACCCGAAGATCCCGTACAACCCGGTCACCGACTTCACGCCGATCAGCAACATCGCGGCCACGCCCAACGTGATCGCCGTGAATCCCGCCTTCCCGGCCAAGGACTACAAGACCTTCCTCGAGGTGCTGAAGAAGAACCCGGGCAAGTATTCCTACTCCTCCTCCGGCACCGGCGGCATCGGCCACCTGCAGATGGAGCTGTTCAAGGCCATGTCGGGCACCTTCGTGACCCACATCCCCTACCGCGGCGCCGGCCCGGCGCTGAACGACACGGTGGCCGGCCAGGTGCCGATGATCTTCGACAACATGCCCTCCGCGTTGCCCTTCATCAAGGAAGGCCGGCTGGTGCCCATCGTGGTGGCCGCGCCGCAGCGCCTGAAGGAACTGCCGAACGTGCCGACCTTCAAGGAAGTGGGGCTGGAGCCGGTGAACCGCCTGGCCTACTACGGCATCGTCGGCCCCAAGGGCCTGCCCAAGGACGTGGTGGACAAGGTGCATGCGGCCGTCGTCAAGGCGCTGCAGGACCCGGCGGTGCGCAAGCGCATCGAGGAAACCGGCTCCATCGTCATCGGCAACTCGCCGGACCAGTTCGCCGCGCAGATCAAGGCGGAGTTCGACGTCTACAAGGGCGTGGTCGACAAGGCGAAGCTGAAGCTCGATTGAACGACGCCATCGACGCCTTCATCGACGCCCTCTGGCTCGAGGAAGGCCTCGCGCGCAACACGCTGGCAGCCTACCGGCGTGACCTGACGCTGTACGCGAAGTGGCTGGAGCAGCGCGGCCTGCGGCTGCCGGCCACCGGCGAGGCCGACCTGCACGGCTACTTCGCGGCCCGCCACGCCGCCAGCAAGGCCACCACGGCGAATCGCCGGCTGACGGTCTTCAAGCGCTACTTCCGCTGGGCCCTGCGCGAAGGCCTGATCATCGCCGACCCCACGCTGCGGATGGAGTCGGCCAGGCAGGCGCTGCGCGTGCCCAAGACGCTGACCGAGGCGCAGGTGGAACTGCTGCTGAATGCGCCCGATGTGGAGACACCGCTCGGCCTGCGCGACCGCACCATGCTGGAGCTGATGTACGCCAGCGGCCTGCGCGTGAGCGAGCTGGTCACGCTCAAGGCCTTGCAGGTCAGCATGAACGAGGGCGTGCTGCGCGTCACCGGCAAGGGCAGCAAGGAGCGGCTGGTGCCCTTCGGGCAGGTCGCCCGCGACTGGATCGTGCGTTACCTCGCCGAGGCGCGGCCGGCCATCCTCGCCGGCCAGCAGACCGAGGACCTGTTCGTCACCGCCCGTGGCCAGGGCATGACGCGCGCCATGTTCTGGGTGCTGGTGAAGAAGCACGCCGCCGCCGCCGGCATCACCGCGCCGCTGTCGCCGCACACGCTGCGCCACGCCTTCGCGACCCATTTGCTGAACCACGGCGCCGACCTGCGCGCGGTCCAGATGTTGCTTGGCCATGCGGACATCTCGACCACCACCATCTACACCCACGTCGCCCGCGAACGGCTGAAGGTGCTGCATTCGCGGCACCACCCGCGCGGCTGAAGCCAGAAGAAAGAGGAGCCTTCCCATGAACATGACCCGACGCACCGTGCTGCTGGCCGGCGGCGCCGCCGCCCTGCCGGCCTTCGCGCAATCGCTGTATCCGACCAGGCCGATCCGGCTGATCGTGCCGTACCCGCCCGGCGGCGTCGCCGACGCCATTGCGCGCGCGCTGGCCGAGCGCCTGACGGTGCAGGTGGGCCAGCCCGTGATCGTGGACAACAAGGCCGGCGCCAGCGGCACCATCGGCATCGATGCCGTCGCCAAGGCCGCGCCCGACG
>JAQGMU010000404.1 GCA_028292195.1 Ramlibacter sp.
GCCACGCAGCGCATCGCGCGGGAAGACCTGGCGCTGCTGCAACTGCGGCTGCTGCGCTCGCACGCGGTCGGCGTCGGCGAGCCGCTGGCCGAACGCGTGGTCCGCCTGATCCTGCTGCTGAAGGCCACCAGCCTGGCGCGCGGCTATTCCGGCGTGCGGGAAGAAGTCATCGATGGCCTGGTCGCCATGCACAACGCCGGCGTCAGCCCCGTCATTCCCTGCCAGGGCTCGGTCGGCGCCTCCGGCGACCTGGCGCCGCTGGCGCACCTGTCGCTGCCCCTGATCGGCGAAGGGGAAGCCTGGTTCGAGGGCCAGCGCCTGCCCGGAGCCCAGGAGCTGGAACGCGCCGGCCACAAGCCGTTGCAGCTGGGTGCCAAGGAAGGCATGGCGCTGATCAACGGCACCCAGGTGTCGACCGCGCTGGCGCTGGACGCGCTGCTGTCCGCCGACCGCATCTTCGAAGCCGCCGTCATCACCGGCGCCATCACGCTGGACGCCGCCCGCGGCAGCGACGCGCCCTTCGACCCGCGCATCCATGCGGTGCGCGGCCAGCCGGGCCAGATCGAATGCGCCGCCGCCTACCGCGCACTGCTGGTGGGCAGTGCCATCCGCCACTCGCACCTGGAAAACGACGATCGCGTGCAGGACCCGTACTGCCTGCGCTGCCAGCCGCAGGTGATGGGCGCCTGCCTCGACCAGATGCGCTACGCGGCGCAGGTGCTGGTGCGGGAGGCCAATGCCGTCACCGACAACCCGCTGGTGTTCGCGGCCGAGGGCGACATGCTGTCGGGCGGCAACTTCCACGCCGAGCCGGTGGCGCTGGTGTGCGACGCGCTGGCGGTGGCCATCGCCGAGATCGGCGCCATCTCGGAGCGGCGCGTCGCCATGCTGGTCGACACCGTGGTTTCACGGCTGCCGCCCTTCCTGACCGCCGATCCGGGGCTGAACTCCGGCTTCATGATCGTGCACGTCACCGCCGCGGCGCTGGCCTCGGAGAACAAGTCGATGGCGCACCCGGCCAGCGTCGACAGCCTGCCGACCTCCGCCAACCAGGAAGACCACGTCAGCATGGCGACCTTCGCCGCCAGGCGGCTGCGCCCCATGCTGGAGAACACGGCCTACATCGTCGCCATCGAGCTGCTGGCCGCCGCCCAGGGCATCGAGTTCCTGCGGCCCCTGCAAAGCGCGCCCGCGCTGGAAGGCGTGCTGCGGCTGGTGCGCAGCGTCTCGCCCGCCATGCCGGCCGACCGCAGCCTGGCGCGCGACATCGCCGCCGTGCATCACCTGGTATGCAGCGGCGACATCGGCCACGCCACCGAAACCCGCATCCCGGAGCTGCACGCATTGCGCCTGGCATGACACCTGCATAGAGTTTTCGATCACCCCACCCCCGGAGCATTTCCATGAAAAAGCTGTTCGCACTCACGCTCGTCGCCTTCGCGGCCGCCACCTCCGCCCAGGCGCAGGAAACCAAGGTCGCCATCGGCCTCTCGGGCTGGACCGGCTTCGCGCCGCTGACGCTGGCCAAGGAAGCCGGCATCTTCAAGAAGCACGGCCTGGACGTCTCGCTGAAGAAGATTCCGCAGAAGGACCGCCACCTAGCCATCGCCTCCGGTGACGTGCAGTGCGCCGCCACCACGGTGGAGACCTGGATCGTGTGGAATGCCAACGGTGTCCCCACCACCCAGATCTTCCAGCTGGACAAGAGCTATGGCGCCGACGGCATGGTGGTCAAGGCCAGCATCGGCAAGATCAGCGACCTGAAGGGCAAGACCGTGGCCGCCAGCGCGCCCGGCACGGCGCCCTACTTCACCCTGGCCTGGATGCTGAAGAAGAACGGCCTGTCGCCCAAGGACGTGAAGGTGGTCAACCTGGAGCCGCAGGCCGCCGCCAACGCCATGATCGCCGGCACCGCGGACCTCGACGCCGCCATGACCTACGAGCCCTACCTGTCGGCGGTGCGCGCCAAGCCGGAAGCCGGCAAGATCATCGCCACCACGCTGGACTACCCGATGGTGATGGACACCTTCGGCTGCACGCCCAGGTTCCTGTCCGAAAACCCGCAGGCCGCCAAGGCCCTGGCCGACGCCTACTTCGAGGCGGTGGAGATGATCCAGAAGGAACCGAAGAAAAGCTTCGAGATCATGGGCGCGGACGTCAAGCAAAGCGGCGAGGCCTTCGAGGCGAGCGCGAAGTTCCTGCGCTGGCAGGACCGCGCGGCCAACCAGAAGTTCTTCGCGGGCGAGCACGCGGCCTTCAGCAAGGAGGCGGCCGACCTGCTGCTGGAAGCCGGCATCATCAAGCAGATGCCGGACATGACGAAGCTGGCGGATACGCGCTTCCTGAAATGAGCGCCGCCGCCCCTCACCCCAACCCTCTCCCCGGAGGGGAGAGGGAGCCAGAGACATGAGGCCGCTGCAGCCGGTGGCGCCCGGCGCGCGGGTCGCGCTGGGCATCGCCTTCTTCGTCGTGTTCTTCGCCGCCTGGGCGGCGGTGACCTTCGGCGGGCTGGTGTCCAAGACCTTCCTGGCCGACCCCTTGACCATGGTGCGGTCGGGGGCCGACCTGCTGCTGAAACAGGGCTTCCTGTACGACATCGGCATGACGGTCTGGCGGGTGCTGGGCGGCTTCGCCATCGCCGCCGTGCTGGCCGTGCCGCTGGGCGTGCTGATGGGAGCCTACAAGCCGGTGGAGGCTTTCTTCGAACCCTTCGTCAGCTTCGCCCGCTACCTGCCGGCCTCGGCCTTCATCCCGCTGCTGATCCTGTGGGCCGGCATCGGCGAAGCGCAGAAGCTGGCGGTGATCTTCATCGGCTCGTTCTTCCAGCTGGTGCTGATGATCGCGGTCAGCGTTGGCAACACCCGGCGCGACCTGGTGGAGGCGGCCTACACCCTGGGCGCGGCCGACCGCGGCATCGTCACGCGGGTGCTGCTGCCCTCGAGCGCGCCGGAGATCGCCGAAACATTGCGCATGGTGCTGGGATGGGCCTGGACTTACGTGATCGTGGCGGAGCTGATAGGCGCTTCCAGCGGCATCGGCCACATGATCACGGACAGCCAGGCGCTGCTGGCCACCGACCAGATCATCTTCGGCATCATCGTGATCGGCCTGATCGGGCTCGTCACGGACTTCGCCTTCAAGGGCTTCAACCGGAAACTGTTCCCATGGGCCCAGATCGGACGATGAGCATCCTGCAGGTCAGCGGGGTCGCCAAGACCTTCGCCGGCCGCGGCGGCGGCACGGTGGCCCTGCAGTCCACCGACCTGCTGGTGCAGGAGAACGACTTCATCACCATCCTCGGGCCCTCGGGCTGCGGCAAGAGCACGCTGCTGCGGATGGTGGCCGGGCTCGACACGCCCACCACGGGGCTGATCTCGCTGGACGCCCGCCCGGTCACCGGCCCCGGCGCCGACCGCGGCATGGTGTTCCAGAGCTACACGCTGTTCCCCTGGCTCACGGTGCTGCAGAACGTCTGCTTCGGCCTGCGCGAGAAGGGCATGCCGCTCGCGCAGCAGCAGGAGATCGCGCGCCAGTTCATCGTCAAGGTGGGACTGAAAGGCTTCGAGCACCACTACCCCAAGCAGCTCTCCGGCGGCATGCAGCAGCGCACCGCACTCGCGCGCGCGCTGGCCAACGACCCGCGCATCCTGCTGATGGACGAACCCTTCGGCGCGCTCGACCACCAGACCCGCGAGCTGATGCAGGAATTGCTGCTGGCGATCTGGGAGGACGAGCGCAAGACGGTGCTGTTCGTCACCCACGACATCGACGAGGCGATCTTCATGGCCAACCGGGTGGTCGTCATGAGCGCGCGGCCCGGGCGCATCAAGTGCGACCTGCCGGTGCCGCTGGCGCACCCGCGCCACTACGCGATGAAGACGACACCGGTGTTCATGGAGCTGAAGGCGCGCCTGACCGAGGAAATCCGGCTCGAGGTGCAGCGCGCCGCGGGCCTCCTGGATCCCTGACTTCGCTGCGGCGCACGGCCGCGCCGGATTTTTTCCTACACGAGTCACCTTCGGTTTCCGACCGCCGAGCCAGGCCGCGGTTTCCACAATGCAAGCCATGCGCGGAGCCTTCGCCCCGCAGACTTGGCCGGAAACCAGCATGAGCATCTCGAACGAATCCAGGCAGGAAACCAGCGGACAGGACCAGCAGTCGCAAAACAGCGACGAGCAGGAACACGCGGGTTACTCGGGCGAGGGTGCGGCCAGTGCGCTGGCGCACCTGAAAACGCAGACCAGGCAGCACCGCCGCCAGACCGGGGATAACGAAGACCCGGGCGGAGGGCCCGGTCAATGAACACCGAAAGCAGCAAGCTGCCCTCCTCCCCCAGGCCCGCGCCGGCCCCCGCCGACAGCGCACTGGGAAGCGGCGAGGGCGCGAGCACCGCGCTGGAGGCCCTGATTCGCAAGCGCAAGCTGGCCGAGACACCGGACCGCAGCGACCCGCCGTCCGCTCCGCCCTGAGTCTCCCGCCGCGAGGGGCCTGCCGCTACACTCGTCCGGTGCCCATTGTCCGCAGCGCCGGCCTGCTCATGTTCCGCCGCCGCGGTGCGGAGGTGGAGGTGCTGCTGGCGCACCCGGGCGGCCCGTTCTGGGCCTCGCGCGACGCCGCTTCCTGGACCCTGCCCAAGGGCGCAGTCGACGAAGGGGAGGCTCCCCTGGCCGCGGCCAGGCGCGAATTCAACGAGGAAACCGGCTTCACGGCGCAGCCGCCTTACCACCTGCTGGGCGAGCTGCGGCAGAAAAGCGGCAAGCGCATCACGGCCTGGGCCTTCGAGGGCGATGCCGACCCGACCCAGCTGGAAAGCAACCTGTTCGAAATGGAATGGCCGCCCCGCTCCGGGCGGATGCAGGCGTTTCCGGAGGTCGACCGCGTGGACTGGTTCACGCTGCCCGAGGCGCGCACCAAGCTGCTGCCGGGCCAGGCGCCATTCCTCGACGCGTTGGAACTGGTGCTGGCTACTTCTTAGGGTGTGCAGCCTGGCTGCGCACCTGCTTCGCGCGCCTACATGACAACGCCGCCCGAAGGCGGCGTTTTCCTGGGTGAGAGCTGATTCAGGCCGTCGCGTACTGGCGCTCGGCTGGCGCGCGCTGCGGCGCCGTAGTGGTGATCTCTTCCAAGCGCTCTTCCTCTTCGCCGGTGGCCACCTGCGCGGCATGGTCCCAGGCGGCGCGGATCGCCTGCATCGCCTCGTCCACCGTCAGGCGCGAGTCGCCCTTGATGCGGAACCAGTTGGCGGCGAGCGACTTCTCCGCGTCATCGAAGCAGCCGCCGTACTGGGCGTAGCCGATGTAGCCCACGCAATAGGCCGGGGCATAGTCTTCGTATTCGCACTCGCTGCGGTAGTACGCCTCACCCCAGTACACGGCCTGCCAATAGGCGTCGTGCGCCTGCGGCTCGATGCGGCCATCGACGCGCGTGACCGGCTCGTCTGCTTGTTCTGCCCAAAAATCCAGTTCCGCGGCGTTCATGTCGATCGCTCCGTGTTGTCTTGCTGGAGTCGATCATCACCAGAAGGCCGGGCGCCGCGCGTAGGACGGTTGCGCTGCTCGAGTGTCGGAATGCGTACACGGCACGTGCAAGCGCCACGGCCGGGCACCGGCGACGGATCGCCCATCGGCCTGGCTGGTGGGCCCCGCTGTCGCCTGCGTGGCTGGGCCGGCGCCGGCGCGGCGCGATACTGCGCCCCAGCAACGGAGGTTCTGACCATGGAAATCAAGGGCAAGGTGGCGGTGGTCACCGGCGGAGCCAGCGGCATCGGCGCCGGCCTGGCCGAACGGTTCGCGCGCGAAGGCGCCGCGGGCGTGGTGGTGGCGGACGTCAACCTCGAGCGCGCCCAGGGCGTGGCGGCGGGTATCGGCGCCTCGGCGCTGGCGGTGCGCTGCGACGTCAGCCAGGAGTCCGAGATCCAGGAACTGGTGCGGCAGGCGCGCGCGCGCTTCGGCCGGGTCGACATCTACTGCTCCAACGCCGGCATCCTGGGCCGCATGGGCGGCATCGAGCTGGAGGACGCGCTCTGGGACAGGATGTGGCAGATCCATGGCATGGCCCATGTGTGGGCCGCGCGTGCCGTGGTGCCGGAGATGGTGGAGCGCGGCGAAGGCTATTTCCTGGTCACTGCCTCTGCCGCCGGCCTGCTGAACATCGTCGAGAGCGCGCCCTACGGCGTCACCAAGCACGCGGCGGTGGCCATCGCCGAATGGCTGCGCATCGCCTATGGCCGCAAGGGCCTGCGCGTATCCTGCCTCTGCCCGCAATCGGTGGCCACCGACATGACCCGGGACGGCACCGGCTCGGCCGGCATCAACGGCGTGCTGACGGCGCAACAGGTGGCCGAGGTGGTGGTGCAGACCATGCGCGAGGAAAAATTCCTGGCCCTGCCGCACCCCGAGGTGGCGAAGTACTTCCAGGCCAAGGGACAGGACTACGACCGCTGGCTGGGCGGCATGCAGAAGCTCTATTCGATGCACGCAGAAGGGAAAGGTCCAGTATGAGCATCTACCGCCACGTTCTCTGCCTTGCCGGCCTGCTGGCCGCCGGCGCCGCGCAGGCCCAGGTCAACCTCGGCGAGTTGCTGGACCTGGGGGGCGGGAAGATGGCCGCGGCCGAAGTGCTGGCCCTGGGTGAGACCAGGCTGCGAAGCCAGCGCGCCGATGCCGATGCCGACCTCACGCTGCGCGCCGACGGCACCGTGGTGGGCCGGGTCGACAACAAGCAGGGCTACGGCACCAGCGAAGCGCTCGGGCGATGGCGCGTGGACGCCGGCGGCCAGCGCTGCATCGAGGTGGCGCTGCCGGCCTTCCGCATGGACATACGCAACTGCAGCTACCTCTTCCGCCTGGGCCGGGACATCTTTTTCGCGCCCTCGGACGCCGACCCCGAGGTCGCGGTGGTGCAGTACGTTCGCTAGCGGCCGAAGAGGCCGACGAGCCCTGTGATGATCAGGTACAGGGCGATGATGTAGTTCAGCAGCTTGGGCATGATCAGGATCAGGACGCCGGCGATCAGGGCGGCCAGGGGGCCGAGGTGCTGGATGTATTGCATGAGTGCTCCTGCGCGGAAAAGCGGCAGTATGCGCGCGGAGCCGGGAACGCGGGGCGCCCTGGCCGCATCTGATGCCGCATACCCTATAGCCCGATGCATCCCACCCCCGCCGCCAACCCACTCCCTCGGGAAGACCTGGCCCTGGTCGGCCTGGCCTGCGCCGGCGACGCCCGCGCCTTCGAGGCCATCATGCGCCGGCACAACCGGCTGCTGTTCCGCACCGCGCGCAGCGTGCTGCGCAACGACGCGGAGAGCGAGGACGCGGTGCAGGAGGCCTACTTCAAGGCCTGGCGCGCCCTGCCCGGCTTTCGCGCCGAGGCGAAGCTGTCCACCTGGCTGGTGCGCATCGTGATGAACGAGGCCCTGGGGCGCCTGCGCCGGGCCGGCGCCAGCGTGCTGCCGATCGCACCCGGCCTGGAGACCCAGGAAGACTTCGCCGAGGAGGCCCAGGATCCGGCGGCGGCGCGGGCGCACGACCCGGAGCAGTCGGCGCTGCGCGGAGAGTTGCGCCGCATCGTCGAGGCGCAGATCGACGGCCTGCCGGAGCAGTTCCGCACCGTGTTCATCCTGCGCGCGGTGGAGGAGATGAGCGTGGCGGAAGTGTCGGACGCCCTGAACGTGCCGGCCGCCACCGTCCGCACGCGCTTCTTCCGGGCCCGGGCGCTGCTGCGCGCCGCGCTGGAGCGCGAACTGGATTTCGCGATCGACGAAGCGTTTTCGTTCGCGGGCGCACGCTGCGACCGCATCGTGGCCGCGGTGCAGTCCCGCATCGCGGCCGAGGTCGGCCACAACCAGAAGGAGAAGAAGCCATGGAAACCCAGATGATGATCCGCACCGCCGTCGTGCTGCTTGCGCTGACCGGCGCCGGGGGGCTGCTGATGGCGGGGATCCGGTTCTCCGGCAAGCCGCGGCCGCCCAGCGCCATCGCGATGCTGCACGGGCTGCTGGCCGCGTCCGGGCTGACGCTGCTGCTGTACGCCGGCTTCGTCCATGGCCTGCCCGGCATGGCCTGGCTCGGCATCGCCTTGCTGGCCGGCGCCGCCCTCGGCGGGCTGGTGCTGAACCTCGCGTACCACGACAAGCAATTGCCGCTGCCGATCTGGCTGGTGCTCACGCACGCCGCGGTGGCGGTGCTGGGCCTGGTGATCGTGGCCCTGGGTGGGTGGAACGTCACGGCGGCTTGACGGCGCCACACGGTGGGGTCGCTACCGCGAACCCACCCTGCAAACTGACACCGGGCCTGTAGGGTGGGTTCGCGATAGCGACCCCACCGTCGGGCCTACGCCCGGGGCACCTTCGCCTTGACCTCCGGCGCCGCCAGGAAGTCGAAGTCCACGCCCTTGTCCGCCTGCATCACCGTGGCCAGGAACAGCTTGCGGTAGCCGCGCTCCGCGGTCGGCTCCCGCACCGGCTGCTCCTTCGCTCGCCGGGCCATGTCCTCCGCGCTCACCAGCAGGCTGATCTCGCGCCGGCTCACCGACAGCCGGATGCGGTCGCCGTTGCGCACGTGCGCGAGCGGCCCGCCGATGGCGGATTCCGGCGTCACGTGCAGCACGATGGTGCCGAAGGCGGTGCCGCTCATGCGGCCGTCGGAGATGCGCACCATGTCTTTCACGCCCTGGCGCGCCAGCTTGAGCGGCAGCGGGATGTAGCCCGCCTCGGGCATGCCGGGCGCGCCCTTGGGGCCGATGTTCTTCAGCACCAGCACGTCTTCCGGCCGCACGTCGAGGTCGTCGCTGTCGATCCGGTTGGCCAGGTCTTCCAGCCCTTCGAACACCACCGCCCGGCCCTCATGCTCCATCAGCTTCGGGTCGGCCGCCGACTGCTTGATGATGGCGCCGCCCGGCGCCAGGTTGCCCTCCAGCACGGCGATGCCGCCCTGCGGATAGATCGGGTTGTCGCGCGGGCGCACGACGTCCTGCTGGAACGGCGGGGGCGCGGCTTCGAGCTCCTGGCCCAGAGTGCGGCCGGTGACCGTCATGGCATCCAGGTGCAGCAGCGGCTTCAGCTCGCGCAGCAGCGTGGCCATGCCGCCGGCGGCGTGGAAGTGCTCCATGTAGTGCTGGCCGGACGGTTTCAGGTCCACCAGCACCGGCGTTTCACGGCCCATGCGGTCCAGCGCCTTCAGGTCGATCTCGTAGCCCATCCGGCCGGCGATCGCAGTGAGGTGGACGATGGCGTTGGTGGAGCCGCCGATCGCCAGCAGCACCCGCATCGCGTTCTCGAAGGCCTGCGGGGTGAGGATCTGGTCTATGGTGCGGCGCTCCTTCGCCAGCTGCACCGCCACGCTGCCGGTGTGTTCGGCCACGCGCATGCGGTCGGACGTGACGGCCGGCGGCGTCGCGCCGCCCGGCACCGTCATGCCCAGCGCCTCGGCGATGCAGGCCATGGTGCTGGCCGTGCCCATCACCGAGCAGGTGCCGACGCGGGGCACCAGCTGGTTGTTGACGGCGGCAATCTCGTCGGCGTCGATTTCCTCGGCCCGGAACCGGCCCCAGTAGCGGCGGCAGTCGGTGCAGGCGCCGACCACTTCGCCGCGGTGCGAGCCGGTCAGCATGGAGCCGGTGATCAGCTGCACCGCCGGCAGGCCGGCCGAGGCCGCGCCCATCAGCTGCGCCGGCACCGTCTTGTCGCAGCCGCCGATCAGCACGATGGCGTCCATCGGCTGGGCCCGCAGCATCTCCTCGGTGTCCATCGACATCAGGTTGCGCAGGTACATGCTGGTGGGCGCCGCGAAGCTCTCGCCGATCGAGATGGTCGGGAACTTCACCGGCAATCCGCCCGCCAGCATGATGCCGCGCTGCACCGCCTCCAGCAGCTGCGGCATGTTGCCGTGGCAGGGGTTGTAGCCGCTGCCGGTGTCGGTGATGCCGATCACCGGGCGGTCCAGCGCCGCGTCGGTGTAGCCGGCGCCCTTGATGAAGGCCTTGCGCAGGAACAGGGAGAAGCCGGCGTCACCGTAATTGGTGAGGCCCTTGCGCATGCCGGCCGGTTGGTCTGGCTTGGTCATTTCGTCATTTCATTCGTCGGCCTTGACGCCGGTTTCGTCGATCACCCTGGCCCAGCGGGCGATCTCGGCCTGCACGCGGGCGGCGGCCTGCGCCGGCGCCTGCGGCGGCAGCACGTACACGCCTTGCTGCAGGAACTGTTCCTTGGCCGCCGGGTCCTGCATGATTTTGCCGATTTCCAGGTTCAGGCGGGCCATGACGTCGGCCGGGGTGCCGGCCGGCGCCATCACGCCGAAGGTCGAGGTCACTTCGAAGTCCTTCCAGCCCGACTCGTTCACCGTCGGGACATCCGGCAGCATGGAGATGCGCTGGGGCGTGGTGACCGCCAGCGCGCGCAGCTTGCCGGCCTTGATCTGCTGCAGGGCTGCCGGCACCGTTTCGGCCATCATCAGCACTTGGCCGCCGACCAGGTCGGTCATCGCCGGGCCGCTGCCCTTGTAGGCCACGTGGATCATGTCGGCGCCGACCTGCTTGCGGAACAGCTCGGCGGCCATGCGCTGCGGCGCGCCGGCGCCGGACGAAGCGTAGGTCAGCTTGCCGGGATTGGCCTTGGCATAGGCCACCAGCTGCTGGAACGACGTGGCCGGCACCGACGGGTGCACCACGAACACCAGCGGCACGAAACCCACAACCTGGATCGCGGTCAGGTCCTTCTGCAGGTCGTAGGCGATCTTGCCGCGTTCCAGCCGGGCCATGGTGGCGTGCGAGGTGATCGCGCCCATCAGCAGCGTGTAGCCGTCGTTCTTGCTCTTGGCCACCAGGTCGGCGCCGATGTTGCCGCCGGCGCCGCCGCGGTTGTCGATGATCACCTGCTGGCCCAGCGTGGTGGACAGGCGCTGGGCCACGATGCGGCCGATGACGTCGGTGGCGCCGCCGGGCGGGTACGGCACCACGAGCTTGATGGGGTGTTCCGGCCAGGCGGCCAGGGCCGCGGCAGGCAGCAGGGCGGCCGCGGTGAAAGCGGTGCAGAGGAGGCGGCGCAGCTTGTCGTGGATGGTCATGGACTTGTCTCCTGTGGTTCTTGGGGCGGTGCCCAGTGTCACGAGCCGGCCGTCCGGGGGAAAGCCGGTCCGCCTATCTTCAGAACAAAAAATATGTTGGGCCCGCGCCCGCGACAATCGCTGCCATGCAGACCGCTCCCCTCTTCCACCTTGCCTTCCCGGTGCGCGACCTCGCCGAGGCGCGCCGCTTCTATGGCCAGTTGCTCGGCTGCCCCGAAGGCCGCAGCTCCGCGGACTGGGTCGACTTCGACTTCCACGGCCACCAGATCGTCGCCCACCTGGCGCCGCAGGAGTGCGGCAGCGCCGCAACGAGCGCGGTGGACGGCGACAACGTGCCGGTGCGCCACTTCGGCGTGATCCTCTCCATCCCCGCCTGGCACGCGCTGGCCGACAAGCTGACCGCCGCCGGGACCAGCTTCGTCATCGAGCCGCACGTGCGCTTCAAGGGCGAGGTGGGCGAGCAGGCCACCATGTTCTTCCTCGACCCCTCCGGCAACGCGCTGGAGTTCAAGGCCTTCGCGGACATGTCCCGCGTGTTCGCGAAGTGAGCCAATCCATGACGACACCGCAGCGCCTGCAGGGCATCTTCTCCCCGGTCCTCACGCCGTTCAATGCGGACTCCTCGCCGGATGCCGACCGCTTCGTGCGGCACTGCCGCTGGCTGCTGGAGCAGGACGTCGGCCTGGCCGTTTTCGGCACCAACTCGGAAGCCAACTCGCTGACCCTGGGCGAGAAGCGCCGCCTGCTGGACGCGCTGCTGGAAGCCGGCCTGCCGGCCGCCCGCATGATGCCCGGCACCGGCGCCTGCGCCCTGCCCGACACCATCGAGCTGACCAAACGCGCGGTGCAGGCCGGTTGCGGCGGCGTGCTGATGCTGCCGCCGTTCTACTACAAGGGCGTGAGCGACGAAGGCCTGTACCGCGCCTTTGCCGGCGTGATCGACGGCGTGGCCGACGCTCGCCTGCGAATCTACCTGTACCACATCCCGCCGGTGTCCGGCGTGCCGATCCCGCTGTCGCTGATCGAGCGGCTGTTGAAGGCCTACCCGGGCACCATCGCCGGGGTGAAGGACAGCTCCGGCGACTGGAACAACACCAAGGCGATGCTGGAGCGCTTCCAGCCGCAGGGCTTCGACGTGTTCGCCGGCAGCGAGAATTTCCTGCTGGCCAACATGCGCGGCGGCGGCGCCGGCTGCATCACGGCCACCGGCAACGTGAACCCGAGCGCCATCGTCCAGCTGTACCGGACCTGGCGCAACGGCGACGCCGACGTGCAGCAGCGCAAGCTGGACGAACAGCGCGCCGCCTTTGCGAAGTTCCCGATGATCGCGGCGATGAAGGCCGCGATCGCGCTCAAGACCGGCCGGCAGGACTGGCTGAACGTGCGGCCGCCGCTGGTGGAACTGGATGCCGGGCAGCAGCAGGCGCTGGGGCGGGCGCTGGATGCGGTGGGGTTCGAGATGCCGAACGCGAGCGCGCTGGCGTAAACCCGCGCATCAAGCAGCGTCCGGTGCCACCTGGTGCGCCGCCATGTGCTCCAGCGCCTTCACCAGCGCCGAATGATCCAGCTGGTCCCAGCCCTGCGCGGCGCAGGACTGCATCAATTGCGCCGCCGACGCGGTCTGCGGCAGGGCGACGTCCAGCGCCTTGGCGCCGGCCAGCGCCAGCCCCAGGTCCTTCTGGTGCAGCGCGATGCGGAAGCCCGGCGCGAAGGTGCGCTTGATCATCCGCTCGCCATGCACTTCCAGGATGCGCGAGGCCGCGAAGCCGCCCATCAGCGCCTGCCGCACCTTGGCCGGGTCCGCGCCCGCTTTCGACGCGAACAGCAACGCCTCGCCCACCGCCGCGATGTTCAGCGCCACGATGATCTGGTTGGCCACCTTGGTGGTCTGGCCGTCGCCGTTGCCGCCCACCAGCGTGATGTTCTTCCCCATCAGCGCGAACAGCGGCTTGACCCGCTCGAACACGGTTTCCGGCCCGCCGACCATGATGGTCAGGCTGGCGGCCTTGGCGCCCACCTCGCCGCCCGACACCGGCGCGTCGAGGTAGTCGGCGCCGAGCTTGTTCACCTCGCTCGCGAAGCGCTTGGTCTCGATCGGCGAGATCGAGCTCATGTCGACCACCGTCTTGCCCTTCGCCAGGCCGGCGGCGACGCCGTCCTTGCCGAACAGGACCTGTTCGACGTCCGGCGTGTCGGGCAGCATCAGGAAGGTGATGTCGGCACTGCGCGCCACCTCCGTGTTGGTGGCGCACACCTTGGCGCCCTGCAGCGCTTCGGGCACCTTGCTGCGGGTGCGCACGAACATTTCGTGGCCGGCGGCCAGCAGGTGCTGCGCCATCGGCGCGCCCATGATGCCCAGGCCGATGAATCCGATCTTCATGTTGCGGTCCTCTCGCTGAATGTCAGTAGCTGTCGCCGGCCAGCGGCGGCGGCTTGATGCCGGCGCGCATGGCCGCCATCACTTGCTGCGCACCGGCGGCGATCAGGCGCGCGTCGGAGCTGACGGTGACGAACTGGAAGCCGGCTGCGATGCGTTTCAGCGCCGCCTCCGGTCCCGTGTTGTGGATGCCGGCCACCAAGCCGTGCGCCCTGGCCCGCGCCAGCACGTGGTCCACCGCCTGCTGCGCCTTCGGTTCCAGGTCGTCCATCGCCGGTCGGCAGCCGAGCGAGATCGACAGGTCGGAGGGCCCGATGTAGATCGCGTCCAGGCCTTCCACCGACATGATGGCGTCCAGGTTGTCCAGCGCCTGGGCCGTCTCGATCATCGCGAAGGCGACCACCGTGTCGTTGGCGTGCTGCGGGTAGTCGGCCCCGCCATAGAGCAGCGCCCGCACCGGGCCGAAGCTGCGCGTGCCGCGCGGCGCGTAGTGCGTCCACGACACCAGCTTCTGCGCGTCCTCGCGCGTGTTGACCATGGGGCAGATGACGGCGTAGGCGCCGGCATCCAATGTCTTCATGATGATGCCCGGCTCCAGCCAGGGCACCCGCACCACCGGCACTGTCGTCGTGGTGGAGATCGCCTGCAGCATGCCGACCATGGCCTGGTAGTCGACCACGCCGTGCTGCAGGTCGATGGTGAGCGAATCCCAGCCCTGGTGGGCCATGGTCTCGGCGGAGAAACCGTTGGGAATGGCAAGCCAGCCGTTGACGGCGGCGCCGCCCGATTGCCACAGGGTTCGAAGCGGGTTGGATCTCAAGGCGGTCTCCTCGCGCGGGAAATCGCATCCTAGCCCCCCTCGCCCCCCTTCGCCAGCGCGGCGGCAAGCAGGTCGACGAAGGCCCGCACCCGCGCCGTGGTCTGGTGTCGCTGCGGGTAGACCGCGTAGATGTCGGCATTGGGCGTGCGGTACTGCGGCAGCACCTGCACCAGCCGGCCGCTGCGCAGATACCGGTCGATGTCCCACTCGGCCCGCAGCAGGATGCCGTGGCCGTCGAGCGCCCAGTTCACCGCGACGCCGCCGTCGTTGGTGGCCAGGTTGCCGCGCACCTTGACGCTCTCCTGCTGGTCGGCACGGCCGCGCGCGAGCCGCAGCACGCCGTAGGCTTCGTCGCCCTGCCGGATGCTGATGATGTTGTGGTGCGCCAGGTCGGCCGGCACCCTGGGTTCGCCGGCCCGCGCCAGGTAGGCCGGCGCGGCGCACAGCAGGCGCCGGTTGCCGGCCAGCTGGCGCGCGACCACGCGGGCGTCGGGCGGTGGCCCGAAGCGGATGCAGACGTCGAACGCATCCTCCGTCAGCGGCGGCGGGTCGGCGGTGAGCTGCAGCTTGACGTCGACCTGCGGGTACTTGCGGGAGAACCGCGAAAGCACCGGCGCCACGTGGCTGCGGCCGAAGCCGAGGGTGGCGTTGACGCGCAGCGGCCCGCTCGGCGTGGAGCGCGACAGGCCCAGCATCTCCTCCAGGTCGTCGAGGTCGCCCAGGATGCGGCGCGCGTGCTCGAGGTAGAGCTCGCCTTCCACCGTCAGGCTCATGCGGCGTGTCGTGCGGTTCAGCAGGGAGATGCCCAGGCGCGCTTCCATCTGCGCCAGCCGCTTGCTGACGGCGGGCGTGGTGATGCCCAGTTCGCGGCCGGCGGCGCCCATGCTGCCGGCGGACATCAGGACCGAGAAGAAGCCCAGGTCGGCGGGCTGGATGGCGCGGCTCATACTTGAATGGCAGTTAACAATGGCTTCACTTTAGGGCCGATCGCGAAGGGGGTCCAGCACCTACAGTCACCCATCCCCACGCACCCGGAGAAAAACATGAAGACCTATCGCATCGCGACCATCCCTGGCGACGGCATCGGCAAGGAAGTCGTCCCGGCCGGCCGCGAAGTGATGGAGGCGCTGGCCGCCGCCGGCAACGCGTTCCGCTTCGAGTTCGAAGACTTCGGCTGGGGCGGCGACTATTACCGGGCGCACGGCGTGATGATGCCGGCGGACGGCCTGGACGCGCTGCGCGGCAAGGACGCCATCCTGTTCGGCTCCGCCGGCGACCCGCACATTCCGGACCACGTCACGCTGTGGGGCCTGCGCCTGAAGATCTGCCAGGGCTTCGACCAGTACGCCAACGTGCGGCCGACGCGCATCCTGCCCGGCATCGACGGCCCGCTGAAGCGCTGCAAGCGCGAGGACCTCGACTGGGTGATCGTGCGCGAGAACTCGGAGGGCGAATACTCCGGCGTCGGCGGCCGCGCCCACCAGGGCCACCCGATCGAAGTGGCGACCGACGTGACGATGATGACCCGCGTCGGCGTCGAGCGCATCCTGCGCTTCGCCTTCAGGCTGGCCCAGTCGCGTCCCCGCAAGCTGCTGACGGTGGTCACCAAGAGCAACGCCCAGCGCCACGCGATGGTGATGTGGGACGAGATCGCGGTCCAGGTGGCCAAGGAGTTCCCGGACGTCAAGTGGGACAAGGAACTGGTCGACGCCTGCACCGCGCGCATGGTGAACCGCCCGGCTTCGCTGGACACGCTGGTCGCCACCAACCTGCACGCCGACATCCTGAGCGACCTGGCGGCGGCGCTGGCCGGCAGCCTGGGCATCGCGCCCACCGGCAACATCGACCCCGAGCGCCGCTACCCGAGCATGTTCGAGCCCATCCATGGCTCGGCCTTCGACATCATGGGCAAGGGCCTGGCCAACCCGGTGGGCACCTTCTGGTCGGTGGTGATGCTGCTGGAGCACCTCGGCGAAATGGAAGCCGCCAAGCGCCTGATGCAGGCCATCGAGCGCGTGACGGCCGACACCAAGCTGCACACCGGCGACCTGGGCGGGACGGCGAAGACGGTGGACGTCACCCGGGCCGTTTGCGCCCAGCTGGCGAAGTAATCGGGCCCGGTAGCTTGGGTTCGCGCAGCGACCCCAACGTTGGGGTTCGCGTCCGCGAAACCCAACCTACGAAGCGGCGCGCCGACGAGCCGGTGTCCGGCGCGGCGCTGCATACAGCACGTCGCAGCCCTGCATGGCTTCGCAGCTCGGATCGATGTGGGCGGCGTAGCCCAGTTTCTGCATTTCTCGCGTGAAGCGCGACACCTGCCGGTAGCAACGCAGCAGCGCGGCGCCGATCACCCGGCCGTCGGCATCGCAGACGCCGATGGCGAAGTCGCTTTCCTCGCAATCTATGCTTCGGGCCTTGCGCAATGCACCGGCGACGTCGGCCCAGGCGGGCGTCGCGAGAATCTCTGGGGCTGGCAGTTTCATGGCCGAAACTATCGCCCGCAGCCCAAACTCAGCACGTAGGCGCGCAAGCAGTCGAGCCTGCCGAAAATATCCCGGTTCGCTGTGCTTCGGCCTACTCGCAACCGGCCCCCCGGCCGACCGCGTGTAGTCGGCCGACTACGCCAGCGCGCGCTGCCGGGGGCCCCGCGGCCGGCGCCACGACGCTACAGTCGTGCCACTTTGCCCCGTCCACCCACCCCCATTGCCGTCGTCATCAACGCCACCGCCGGCACGGGCTCCCCGCCGGATTGGGTAGCCACGCTGCGCGCGCAGTTCGCCGCGCACGGCATCGATGCGCAGGTGGAGCAGGTGAAGGAAGGTGCGCAGATCCTGCCCACCGTGAAGCGCCTGCTGGCCGCGGGCGCCGGCACCATCGTGGCCGGTGGCGGCGACGGCACGGTCAGCGCCGTCGCCTCCCAGCTGGTGGGCACCGACGCCGTGCTGGGGGTGCTGCCGCTGGGTACGCTGAACCACTTCGCCAAGGACCTCGGCATGCCGCTGGAGCAGGAGGCGGCGGTGGCGGCTCTGGCCGCGGGCCAGGTGGAGGCGGTGGACGTGGGCGAGGTCAACGGCCGCATCTTCATCAACAACTCCAGCCTGGGGATGTATCCGGACATCGTGCGCGACCGCGAACTGCGCCAGCGCCGGCTGGGCCACAGCAAGTGGCGGGCGCTGGCCGCGGCCAGCCTGGGCGTGCTGCGGCGCTACCCGGTGCTGCGGATCCAGATCGACCTGGAGGACGAGCGCCACGCCTTGCGCACGCCCTTTCTGTTCATCGGCAACAACGAATACCAGATGGAGGGCTTCCAGATCGGCGAGCGCGGCAGCCTCCGGAACGGGACGCTGGCCCTCTACACGGCGCAACGCACCGGCCGCTTCGGCCTGCTGCGGCTGGCGCTGCTGGCCCTGCTGGGGCGACTGCAGCAGGCGCGCGACTTCCATACGGCGCTGGCCCTCGAATTCGTCGTCCACTCCGGCCACCGCAAGCTGCGGGTGGCGACCGACGGCGAGGTCACGGTGATGGAGACACCCCTGCGTTACCGCTCGCGGCCCGGCTCCTTGCGCGTGATCACGCCGCCGGCGCCCTCGGCGGTGTGAATTTACTGCCGGGGCATCTGGCCGTTTCCGGCCGTTCATCCTTTCCGCAGGGCCTTTCGTCCGGCTCGCTCGTGGCGCCGATGTAACAGGTGTTGTTTCACCCGTTAACTTCTAGTTACGATCCGCCGCGAAGCTCGGCTGCAGTTTGCCGGGTTCGCCACCAAAGGAGAACAAGAGAATGAAAAACATCATCAACCCGGCCATCGTCCTGGCCGCACTGCTGGCCACCGGCGCCGCCTGGGCCGCCGACACCCCCGCCACCGCCAAGGAAGCCGAAGCGATGGTGAAGAAGGGCGTGGCGTACATCAAGGCCAACGGCAAGGACAAGGGCTACGCCGCGATCAACGACCGCGACAACAAGGAATTCCACGACCGCGACCTGTACCTGGCCGTGCACCGGATGGACGGCACCGCCGTCGCCCACGGCGTCAACGAGCGGATGGTCGGCAAGAACTTCATCGAAATGAAGGACATCGACGGCAAGGAATACATCAAGGAACGCGTCGAGTTCGCCAGGGCCAAGGGCACGTTCTGGACGGACTACAAGTTCCCGAACCCCATCACCAAGAAGATCGAGCCGAAGACGGCCTACTGCGAGCGCCTGGAAGACACCATCGTCTGCGGCGGCATCTACAAGAAGTGAGCCCGGCGGCCCGGCCGCCGGCCGGGCCTCTCCGAGGCATGAACCACAAGGAGGAGAGTCGTATGGGAAAAGTCTCGATGCTGATGACCGCGGCCCTGCTGGCCGCCGGAGCCGCGCAAGCCGGCACCTATTCCGTGCAGCAGGAGTCCGACTGCCCGCTGGTCAGCGCCGGTGAGCTGCAGCAGGCCCTCCACAAGGTGGGCAAGGCCAATGGCCTGGACCTGCCGCGCGACATGGCGCTGCGCGCCGAACTGCGCTGCGCGGCCCAGGGCAAGGCAGCCGGCGCCCAGTACGTGTACACCATCCGCGCCACCTTCGAGAAGCAACTGGCCGACGGCGAATTCCAGCGCTGGGCGCCGGTGGCCCAGCTGACCAGCTACGGCACGGCGGCCGGCAGCACGACGCTGCTGCGCGACGTCTCGTTCGCGCTGCGCGACCTGATCCGCCAGGAACCCTAGGAACCCGGGCTCCAGGGGCTGGCGGCCGGCGCCGCAGGCGGCTAACCTGCCGCCATGAACATCCTGCAGAAATTCGACCTGGGCGGCCGCCTGGCGCTGGTCACCGGCTCCAGCGCGGGCATCGGCCTCGCGCTGGCCCGCGGCCTGGCCCAGGCCGGGGCCGCCGTGGTGCTGAACGGCCGCGGCGCCGCCAAGCTGGAGGAAGCGGCCGCCACATTGCGTGCCGAAGGCGCGACGGTGCATGTCCGCGCCTTCGACGTCACCTCGTCCGACGCCACCCGCGCCGCCGTCGACGCCATCGAACGCGAGTTCGGCGCCATCGACATCCTGGTCAACAACGCCGGCATGCAGCGCCGCGGGCCGCTCGAGCACTTCGAGGAAGAGGCCTGGCACGAGCTGATGCGGACCAACGTCGACAGCGTGTTCCACGTCAGCAAGGCCGTGGCCCTCCACATGATCCCGCGCGGCCGCGGCAAGATCATCAACGTCTGCTCGGTGCAGAGCGAGCTGGGCCGGCCCAACATCGCGCCCTACACGGCCAGCAAGGGCGCGGTGAAGATGCTGACCAAGGGGATGGCGATCGACTGGGGCCCGTACGGGCTGCAGGTCAACGGCCTGGGCCCGGGCTACTTCAAGACCGAGCTGACCCAGGCCCTGGTGGCCAACCCCGAATTCACCCAGTGGCTGGTGAACCGCACTCCCAGCCGGCGCTGGGGCGACGTCGAGGACCTGGCCGGCGCCGCCGTGTTCCTGGCCAGCGGCGCCTCCGATTTCGTCAACGGGCACATCCTGTACGTCGACGGCGGCGTCACGGCCACGCTCTGAGAGCCCATTCGATGGATTCGCTCGCGGCCGGTGCGCAAACGCACATGGCGCCGGCGGTACCGCGCATGAGGTGCGCAAACGCACATCGCCGCGGCCCCGTGCTCCCTAGAGTTCGTTGCGTGGGCATCCCGCCCACGCAACCCCCTCAGAGGAGAGCATCATGAAGCGCATCATCATCGCGATCTGTCTTGCCGCCGCGGGCTCCGCCTTTGCGGACGACATCACGATCGAATCCACGCCGTTCGTCTCCACCCGCACCCGCGCCGAAGTCGTGGCCGAGATGCAGCAGGCGCGGCACGAAGGCATGAACCCGTGGGCCGACACCTACGACCAGCTGCAGGCGTTCCGCAGCACGCTGACCCGGGACGAGGTCATCGCGGAATTCCTGCTGTCGCGCGACGAAAGCCAGGCCTTCAATGGCGAGGACAGCGGCTCGAGCTACCTGATGGCCGCCCGCAACCGCGGCGTCGCGGCGCCGGTCCTGGCCTCCCTGCCGGTCGACAGGCAGTAAGGTCTCGTGGCAGGCGGCGGCCGCCGTCCACGAAAGACAAGGGCGCCTTCGGGCGCCCTTGTCCTTGCATCAGCTGACCACGCCGATGTTCCACGGCACGAACTCGTGGTTGCCCAGGTCCAGCAACTCGCTCTTGCTACGCCCGCCGGAAGCGACCTTCAGCATCAGCTGGAAGATGCCTTCGGCGGTCTCCGGCATCGTCCTGGTGCCGTCGAGGATCTCGCCGCAGTTGAAGTCCATGTCCTCTTCCAGCTTGCGGAACATGGGCGTGTTGGTCGCCAGCTTGATCGAGGGCACCGGCTTGGCGCCGAACATCGAGCCGCGGCCGGTGGTGAACAGGATCATGTTGGCGCCGCCGGCGATCTGGCCGGTGGCCGAGCACGGGTCGAAGCCGGGCGTGTCCATGAACACGAAGCCGTGCTGCTTCACCGGCTCGGCGTAGCGGTACACCTCCATCAGGCCGGTGGTGCCGCCCTTCATCGAGGAGCCGAGCGACTTCTCGAAGATGTTGGCCAGCCCGCCGACCTGGTTGCCGGGGCTCACCGCGCCGTTGATCTGGACGTCGCGGCCGGTGGAATATTCCTCCTTCCACCAGCGGATGCGCTCGATCAGCTTCTCGCCGACGGCCCGGCTCACCGCGCGCCGGGTCAGCGTGTGCTCCACGCCGTAGATCTCCGGCGTTTCCGACAGGATGGCGGTGCCGCCGTGGCGCACCAGGATGTCCATCGCCGCGCCCAGCGCCGGGTTGGCGGTGATGGAGGAGAAACCGTCGGAGCCGCCGCACTGCAGGCCGATCTTCAGGTGACTGGCGGAGACCGGCTGCCGCCGCACGTCGTTGGCCGCCGGCAGCATCTTCTGCACTGCGGCCACCGCCGCCTCCACCGTCCTGCGGGTGCCGCCGGTGTCCTGCATGATGAACGTGGACAGCCGCGGATTGGCTTCGAGTCCCTCCTGCGCCATCAGCCCGGACAGCTGGTTGCGCTCGCAGCCCAGGCCGATGATCAGCACGGCGGCGAAGTTGGGATGCTTCGCGTAGCCGCCTATGGTCCGCCGCAGCAGCTCCATGGGCTCGCCGCTCATTTCCATGCCGCAGCCCAGGCCGTGCGACAGGGCGACCACGCCGTCGATGTGGGGAAACTCCTGCAGCCGCCCGGCATTGAAGTGCTCGGCCACCTTGTGCACCACGGTGGCGGAGCAGTTCACCGTCGACAGGATGCCGATGTAGTTGCGCGTTCCCTGCTCGCCTTCGGCGCGCACGTAGCCCATGAACGTCGCCTGCTCCTCTTGCGGCAGCACCGGCGTTTCGACGTAGTCCTGGCTCCAGGCATAGTCGCGGTCGTACTCCCGGAACGTCACGTTGTGCGAGTGAACGTAGGTGCCGGCGGCGATGTCGACGGCGGCAAAGCCGATGCACACGTTGTACTTCAGGATCGCCTCGCCCTGCCGGATGGCGCGGGCGGCGATCTTGTGGCCGGCCGGCACCTGGCTGCGGCTGCTGAAGCCTTCGGACGGCACGGCGGTGCCGATGGCGACATCGATCCGCGCCACCACCACGTTGTCGTTCGGGTGCAGGCGGATGATGGGGCCGGTGACGCGCTTTTCGGAGAGTTCGAGCATGCGGAGCCTTAGTCGGCGCGGATGTTGGCGTCCTTGACCAGCTTGCCCCAGCGCGGCACCTCCGCCTTCATGAAGGCACTGAACTGCTGCTGGTTGCTGCCGACCACGCTGAAGCCCTGGTCCGCAAGCTTGGCCGAAAGGTCCCTGGTCTTCAAGGCCGAGATGGTTTCGTCCTGGAGTTTTTTCGCGACCGCGGCGGGGGTGCCGGCCGGCGCGAACAGGCCGTACCAGGTGAGCACTTCGAATTCCGGCAGGCCGGCGGCCTCGGCCACGGTCGGCAGGTCGGGATAAGCCGGGTGCCGCTTCGCGCTGCTGATCGCCAGCGCGCGCAGCTTGCCGGACTGCACGTACGGCATCACCGCCGGCAGGTTGGAGAACATCACCGGCACCTGGCCGCCGATCACGTCGGTCAGTGCCGGCGCTTCGCCCTTGTACGGAATGTGCGTCAGCTTCAGCCTGGCCAGGCTGGCGAACAGCTCGCCGGCCACGTGCTGCGGGCCGCCGGCGCCGGCCGAGGCGTAGGCCAGGCCCTTGTCGCCGCGCGCCAGGGCGATCAGCTCCTGCAAGTTCTTCGCCGGCACGCTGGGGTGGACCACCAGGATCATCGGCATGGAGACCAGCATCGACACCGGCGTGAAGTCCTTGACCGGGTCGAACGGCAGCTTGGGATAGATCGCGGGCGCCACCAGCATGGTGGATTGCGAACCGAGGAACAGGGTGTAGCCGTCGGCCGGCGCATGGGCCACCGCGCTGGCGGCAATGGTGCCGGTGGCGCCCGGCTTGTTGTCGACGATGAACGACTCGCCGGTCTGCAGGCCCAGCTGCACCCCGAGCTGGCGCGCGACGATGTCGGCGCCCCCGCCGGCGGCAAAACCGACGGTGATCTTGACCGGCTTGTCGGGGAAGCCGGCGGCGTGCAGGGGCAGCGCGGTGGCGGCGATGAGGGCGGCGGCGGTGCCCAGGGCGTGACGGCGGGTGATCGGCAAGGCTTGTCTCCTTTGTAGTACTTGGCGCGGATCATCGGCCAGGCTCGGCAAGCAACAAATCACCCGCTCCCACATTCAATCGATAATGAACTTTACTTCCCGATGGACACCCAGTTTCTCCAGAGCTTCGTGATGGTGATCGACTGCGGCTCGATGGCCGAAGCCGCGCGCCGTCTCGACCTGACGCCGGCCGCGGTGGCGGCACGGGTGAAGGCGCTGGAGGAATCGATCGGCACCGGCCTGGTGCGGCGCGCCGGCCGCACCGTGAAAGCCACCGAGGCGGGCCTGCGCATCCTGACCAATGCGCGCGGCGTGCTGCGCGACATTCGCAACCTGCAGGCGCTGGCCAACGACGACGCTCCGCTGGGCGAATGGCGGCTGGGCGTGTCGACTTCGGCGCTGACGGGCGTGGTGCCGCCGCTGCTGCGCGGGCTGTACCAGAGGCATCCCAAGCTCGCGGTCTACATGGAGCCGGGCAACTCCGGCTGGCTGTACCAGCGGGTCAATGCCAGCATGCTCGATGCCGCGGTGATCGTCGAGCCGCAGTTCGCGCTGCCCAAGTCCTGCCGCTGGCAGATGCTGGTGGAGGAGCCGCTGTGCGTGCTGGCGCCGGCGGCACTGGCCGGCCGCGACCCGCTGGACCTGCTGGCCAGCGAACCCTTCATCCGCTACGACCGCACCATGTGGGGCGGGCGCATGGCCGACAGCTACCTGCGCGAGCACCAGATCCAGCCGCAGGAGCGCATCGAGATCGACGGCCTGAACGCCATCGCGGTGTTCGTGCACCAGGGCCTTGGCGTGTCGCTGGTGCCGGACTGGACGCCGCCCTGGCCGGAGGGCCTGGAGGTGGTGCGCATTCCGCTGCCGCCGCCGGCGCCGGTGCGGCGCATGGGGCTGGTGTGGACCGAGGGGCCGAAGGCGTCGCTGGCGACAGCGTTTCTCGGCGAGGCCGCCAAGGTGTGGCCCCAGAACGCGTCATTGCGGGCTTGAGATCCTTTCCGGCATTTCGACGCCGAACCGCTGCGCCCACTGCGCCACCGCTTCAACCACGCTCGCCGGCAGCCGCACGCCCTGCGCCAGCTGCTCCTGCCGCAGCGCCAGCCCACGCCGCCCCGGCAGCCGCACCGGCCGCTGCGGGTCGGCCGGCGGGTTGCTTTCGCACTGCTGCGCGATCCAGTCCATCTGCTGCCCGAATGCCTCCGTGCCGTTGAAGGCCCGCGGGTCCAGCACCTGCAGGTAGATCGTCGCGCCCCAGCGCAGGCCAGGCTCCGAGCGGCCCTGCCCGGCCAGGCCGGCCGTCAGCGCTTCCACCATCAGGCCGAGGCCGTAGCCCTTGTGGCCGACGTCGGCGCCGCCCAGCGGCAGGATGGTGCCCTTGCGCGGCGGCGTCACCACCGCGGGGTCGTCGCTGGGCACGCCCTGCTCGTCGATCAACCAGGCGCCCGGCAGGCGGCCGCCTTCCTTCGCCAGCCGGCCGGTCAGGCCCATGGTCGTGATCGAGGTCGACACATCGACCATTACCGGCGCGCCGCCGGTGGGGATGCCGACACCCAGCGGGCTGGGCGAGAACACGCCCCGGGTGCCGCCATACGGCGCCACGCTGCTGGTGGCCGGCGCCGACGACATCAGCACCAGCACCAGCCCGTCCTCCGCCACCCGCCGCGCGTAGGTGGCGAGCGCGGCGATGTGGTGGCTGCGGCGCACGCTGACGATGCCGGTGCCGAAGCGCCGCGCCCGCTCGCTCGCCTGCTCGATCGCGCGCAACATCAGCCACGGCCCGGGCAGGCGCTTGCCGTCCCAGGCCAGCACCGCGCCGAAGTCGGACAGCACCTCCGGCTCGCCTTCCAGCGTCAGGCGGCCCTGGGCGATCTCTTCCATGTAGACCGGCAGCAACTGCAGGCCATGGGTGTCGTGGCCCAGCAGGTCGCCCTCCAGCAGGATGTCGGCGACGTCGCGCGCCTTGTCGGCCGGCATGCCGGCACGCTGGAACAGGGTGTCGGCGAGCGTGCGCAGCGCAGTTGCGTGGTAGCGGAGATTCATCCCGCTAGTGTGGCGCAGGAAAGCGCGGCATCATGGTCCGCATGGAATGAGGAACCCATGGCAGAACTCTTCAAGCGCACGCAGGTCTGGGTGGTGGACTACCGCTACGAGGGCCGGCCGCGCACCTGGTTCAAGCCGCTGCCGCAGGGCACCGATGCGGCCCAGGCCATGACGGCGCTGCTGCGCGACTGGTACGGCGACAAGGCGCAACTGGTGAGCGCGCGGCCGGCGACGGAGCAGGAGGAACTGCAGTACATCCGCGGCGACACGCCGAAGAACATGTTGTGCCCCACCGGGCGGGCGCCGCGCAGCGGCTAGTCGAGCAAGCGGTGCTTCAAGGCGTAATAGGTCAGGTCGCTGTTGGAGCGGGCCTGCAGCTTCAGCATCAGCCGGGCCCGGTAGGTGCTGACCGTCTTGGCGCTGAGCGACAGCTCGCTGGCCACTTCACCCGCCGTCTTGCCCTGCGCCAGCTTCAGGAAGACCTGCAGTTCGCGGGCCGACAGCTGTTCGTGCAAGCCGGTGACCGGAGGCGTGATGACCTGCGTGGCCAGCAGCTCCGCCACCGCCGGCGTGATGTAGCGGCTGCCCTGCGCCACCCGGCGGATGGCGATGGCGATCTCGGCGGGCTCGCAGGCCTTGTTCAGGTAGCCGCTGGCGCCGTTGCGGATCAGCGGCACGGCATATTGGTGTTCGGGGTAGCCGGAGAGAACCAGCACGCCGACGTGCTCGGCCTTCGCCTTGATCATGGCCAGCGCGTCGATGCCGCTTTGCCCCGGCATGTCCAGGTCCAGCAGCAGCACGTCCAGCGCATGGGTGCGGACCAGGTCGATCGCCTCGCGGCCGCAGGTGGCTTCGCCCACCACCCGCATGTCTTCCAGCTCGTCGAGGTAGGCTCGCAAGGCCGAGCGCGTGATGGGGTGGTCGTCGGCAATGCCGACACGCACCGGATGCGCGCGAATCGGCGCAGGGGTGGACGCGGGCAGTTCCAACCCATCACGGCGCTGAAATCGATTCAGTTGCACGGTCTGCCCCCCCCGGAGCGACGAGGCGCTGGGCCTCTTCAGCAAGGTAGGAGATGCTGAGCTGGCGCCTCGTAGTTTTCGTCCTACAGTACCGTAGGACCAACTCGTCAGAATCTCTTCCATGCCACCAAGTTCCCCGTTATCGCACGACGCGACCCAACTTTCGCGGTTGATTGCCCGCCGGCAGCTCTCCTGCCATGAGTTGATGCAGGCGACCCTGGAGCGCATCGCCGCGCTCAATCCGCTGCACAACGCCATCGTAGCCCTGCGGGATGGCGATGCCCTGCTGGCCGAAGCCAGATCCTGCGACGATCGTCTGGGCCGCGGGGAAAGCACCGGCTGGATGCATGGCTTCCCGGTGGCGGTCAAGGACCTGAGCGATGCGCAAGGCCTGCCCACCACGCTGGGCTCGCCGGCGGTCGGCAAGCGCATCGCGGCCGAAGACGCCCTGTTCGTCCAGCGCATGAAACGCGCCGGGGCCATCGTGATCGGCAAGACCAACACGCCGGAGTTCGGCCTGGGTTCCCACACCTACAACAAGGTCTACGGCATCACGCGCAATGCCTGGGATGCCGGCAAGACGGCCGGAGGCAGCAGCGGGGGCGCGGCGGTGGCGCTGGCCCTGGGCATGGTGCCCGTGGCTGACGGCAGCGACATGGGCGGGTCGCTGCGCAACCCGGCGGCCTTCAACAACGTCATCGGCTTGCGGCCTTCGCGCGGCTGCGTGCCCGCAGTGCCGGCGGAGGACGTGTTTTTCCAGCAGCTGGGGACCGAAGGGCCGATGGGCCGCAGCGTCGAAGACGTGGCGCGGCTGCTGGCCACCATGGCGGGCTGGGATGCGCGCGCGCCGCTGTCGCTGGACGAAGCGCTGCCCGATCCGGCGGCGGCCGACCCCATCGCCTGCGCCCCCGGCACGCGCGTCGGCTGGCTTGGCAGCCTCTGGCCCGACCTGCAGCTGGAGCCCGGCATCCGCGAACTGTGCGAGGCCGGCCTGAAGACACTGGAGGCCGCCGGCTGCGTGGTCGAACCCTGCACGCTGGACATTCCGCGCGAACGCAACTGGACGGCCTGGCTGCGCCTGCGCCAGATGCTGGTGGGCGGCAAGCTGGGCGCCATCTACGCCCAGCCCCAGCTGCGCGAGCAGATCAAGCCCGAGGCGCGCTGGGAAGTGGAAGAGAGCTTCGCGCTGACCGCGGCGCAGCTGTACCAGGCCACGGTGGCGCGCACGGCGGTCTACCAGGCCTTCCGCCGCCTGTTCGAGCGCTACGACTACCTGGTGGCGCCGACGGCGCAGGTGTTCCCGTTCGACGCGCAGCTGCACTGGCCGACCAGCATCAACGGCGTGGCGATGGACACCTACCACCGCTGGATGGAGATCGTCACGCCCTTCACCCTGGCCGGCCTGCCGGTGGCCAGCGTGCCGGTGGGCTTTGGCGCGGGCGGCCTGCCCATGGGCATGCAGATCGCCGGGCCGGCGCGGGCCGACCTGCGGGTGCTGGCGCTGGCGCGCGCGTACGAGCAGGCCTCGGGCTGGACGCAGCTGCGGCCGCCGGCGCTAGCCTGAGGTCTGCACGCTTGTGCGCAGCGGCCGCTTGTGGCAACTTCGCCCGGCCGCGAGGCAACAACCATCCAGCATCACCGGAGACAAGCATGACCCAGCGCAGCCTGCCGCGCGCCGCCCTGTTCGCCCTGGCCAGCCTCGTGCTGGCGGGCGCCACCCTCGCCCAGGACTTTCCGCCGAAGAAGAGCGTCACGCTGATGGTGGGCTTCGCCCCCGGCGGCGCAGCCGATGCGGCGGCGCGCCTGATCGCCAAGAAGCTGGGCGACAACATCGGCCAGACCGTGGTGGTGGACAACCGCGCCGGTGCCGGCGGCAACATCGCCCACCAGCTGGTGGCCAACGGCCCCAGCGACGGCAGCATGCTGCTGCTCGGCTCGATCGGCCCGCTGACGATCGCGCCGCACATGCTGAAGGTGGGCTACGACCCGTTCAAGGACCTGGCGCCGGTCTCGGGCGGCGTCTACTTCCCCAACATGCTGGTGGTCAATGCCAATTCCGGCATCAAGACCCTGGCCGATTTCGTGGCGGCGGCGAAGAAGTCTCCCGGCAACGTCACTTTCGCCTCCACCGGCTCAGGTTCCGCTTCGCACCTCGCGGGCGAGCTGTTCGCCCAGCGCGCCGGCGCCGAGATGACGCACGTGCCTTACCGCGGCGGCGCCCCGGCCATGCAGGACCTGCTGGCCGGCCGCTTCACCGGCTATTTCGCCGCGCCGCCGACGGCGCTGCCGCACGTCGAAAGTGGCAAGCTGATCCCGCTGGCGACGACCGGGCTGACCCGCCCGGCCTACCTGCCGAACATCCCGACGGTGGCCGAGGCCGGCTTCCCCGGTTTCGAAGCGCTCAACTGGTACGCCTTCGTGGCTTCAGCAAAGACGCCGGCGCCCATCCTCGACCGCTGGAACCTGGAAGTGGTGAAGGTGCTGAAGGACCCGGAGGTGCGCGACGCGCTCACCAAGCACGGGCTGACGCCGCACCCGACCACCCGTGCCGAGCTGACCGATTTCATGATGAAGGAATCGACCAAGTGGGGCGCCATCGTGCGCGAGCGCAAGATCACCGCGGAATAGGGACAAAAAATAAATAGTCCGGCAGCGGACGGGAACCTGTCACCATCGGGTTCCATGGAGCTCCATGGCAAGGAGCCTTCATTTTTCCCTACCTGATTTGCGCCATCGGCGCAGCCACCGGCTGGCTGGCCGGCATGCTCATGAGCACCTCCGGCAAGATCACCCGGATCGAGGAAGTGCTGGTCGGCGTCTTCGGCGCCTTCATCGGCGGCGACTTCCTGATGTCCCAGATCAATGGCCCGACGGCCGTCTCCAGCATGAGCGCATCCACGGTCGGGATGGCCGTGGCCGGCGCGGCGGTCATGCTGGTGCTGTTGCGCCTGATGCGCGGCGTGGTCGGGCCAATGCGCAACTCGAAGAGCCGCGCCAAGCAGCGCTAGGCCCAAGCTGGGGTGCGCCGCGCGCCCAGCCCACGAATCACTTCAATTATTTCGGCTCGACGTCGGTGACGTCGGCCAAGGGCCGGCGCAGGGGCTGCGCGCGGCTGTAGGTGCGCCGGAAGCCTTCGGCGGCGCGGAAACGCACCACGAAGGGCGAGCGCGGCTTGCCGGTCAGCCTGGCCCAGGCGGCGCCCACGACCCACAGGGCCAGCAGCAGGCAGAACACCAGCGCCAGGCTGGCGGCGAAGACCAGGCCCGCCGCGAACAGCAGGACCCGGAAGAGAAAGCCAAGCAGGAAGGGCATGGAGGCATTGTGCGCCCCCTGCCTTAAGCCAGGATGAGGACCAGGAGCCGGGCCCCCGAGCTCAGGCCGTCATCGCCTCGCGCTGCGTCCCGTGCCCCTCGCCGAAGTGGAACACCCCGGGATCGCGCACCGGGTCCACTTCCACCGGGATGGTGCTCTTGGGCGGGAACCTGCCCTCCAGGATCAGCCTGGACAGCGGGTTCTCGATGCGCTGCTGGATCGCCCGCTTGAGCGGCCGGGCTCCATAGATCGGGTCGAAGCCCACCTTGGCCAGTTCCTCCAGCGCCGCCGGCGACACCTGCAGGTACAGGTCCATCTTGGCCAGGCGCTGCTCCAGCACGCGCAACTGGATCTTCGCGATCTGGGCGATGTGTTCGGCCCCCAGGGCGTGGAACACCACCGTCTCGTCGATGCGGTTCAGGAACTCGGGCCGGAAGTGCGTCTTCAGCTCGTCCCAGACCCGTTCCTTCACGTCCTCGTAGGGCTTGCCCACCATCGCCTGGATCATGTGGCTGCCGATGTTGCTGGTCATCACGATCACCGAATTCTTGAAGTCCACGGTGCGGCCCTGGCCATCGGTCAGGCGGCCGTCGTCCAGCACCTGCAGCAGCACGTTGAAGACGTCGTGGTGCGCCTTCTCGATCTCGTCGAACAGGATCACGCTGTAGGGCTTGCGGCGCACCGCTTCGGTCAGGTAGCCGCCCTCTTCGTAGCCCACGTAGCCGGGCGGCGCGCCGATCAGGCGGGCCACCGAGTGCTTCTCCATGAACTCGCTCATGTCGATGCGGAGCAGGTGCTCCTCGCTGTCGAACATGAAGTACGCCAGCGCCTTGCACAATTCGGTCTTGCCGACGCCGGTGGGGCCGAGGAACAGGAAGGAACCGGTGGGACGGTTCGGGTCCGACAGGCCAGAGCGCGAGCGGCGGATGGCGTTGGACACGGCGCTGATCGCCTCGTCCTGGCCGATCACCCGTTCGTGCAGGCGGGCTTCCATCAGCAGCAGCTTTTCGCGCTCGCCCTGCATCAGCTTGGACACCGGGATGCCGGTGGCACGGGCCACCACTTCGGCGATTTCCTCGGCACCGACCTGCGTGCGCAGCAGCTGCGGCCGGCCGCTCTTGCCCTTGGCCGTCTCGGCCGCCTGGGCTTCCTTCAGCTGCTTTTCCAGCGCCGGCAGCTTGCCGTACTGCAGCTCCGCCACCTTGTTGAAGTCGCCCTTGCGGGTGAACTCCTCGATCTCGCGGCGCAGCTTGTCGATCTCTTCCTTCACCTGCGCGCTGCCCTGGGCCTGCGCCTTTTCCGACTTCCAGATCTCTTCCAGGTCGGAAATTTCCTTCTGCAGGCGGGCGATCTCTTCCTCGATCAACTCGAAGCGCTTGACCGAGGCTTCGTCCTTCTCCTTGCGCACCGCCTCGCGCTCGATCTGCAGCTGGATCATGCGGCGGTCCAGGCGGTCGATGGCCTCCGGCTTGGAGTCGATCTCGATCTTGACCATGGAGGCGGCCTCGTCGATCAGGTCGATCGCCTTGTCCGGCAGGAAACGGTCGGTGATGTAGCGGTGCGAGAGTTCGGCCGCGGCGACGATGGCCGGGTCGGTGATCTCCACGCCATGGTGCACCTCGTACTTCTCCTGCAGGCCGCGCAGGATGGCGATGGTGGCTTCGACGGTGGGCTCGCCCACCAGGATCTTCTGGAAGCGGCGCTCCAGCGCGGCGTCCTTCTCGATGTACTTGCGGTATTCGTCCAGCGTGGTGGCGCCCACGCAGTGCAGCTCGCCGCGCGCCAGCGCCGGCTTGAGCATGTTGCCGGCGTCCATCGCGCCTTCGGCCTTGCCGGCGCCGACCATGGTGTGCAGTTCGTCGATGAAGACGATGGTCTGGCCTTCGTCCTTGGCGAGCTCGTTCAGCACGTTCTTCAGCCGCTCCTCGAACTCGCCGCGGAACTTGGCGCCGGCCAGCAGCGCCGCCATGTCGAGCGCCAGCACCCGCTTGCCCTTGAGCGTCTCCGGCACTTCGCCGGCGATGATGCGCTGGGCCAGGCCTTCGACGATGGCCGTCTTGCCGACGCCGGGCTCGCCGATCAGCACCGGGTTGTTCTTGGTGCGCCGCTGCAGCACCTGGATCGCGCGGCGGATTTCCTCATCGCGGCCGATCACCGGGTCCAGCTTGCCCATGCGGGCACGCTCGGTCAGGTCCATCGTGGATTTCTTCAGCGATTCGCGC
>JAQGMU010000406.1 GCA_028292195.1 Ramlibacter sp.
GGCGTTTCGTCGCCCAGGCCGTCGCGTTCGTTCACCACCGTCCACAGCACGCCGGTGTCCGGTTGCCAGGCCATGCCCACCGCGTTGCGCAGGCCATCGGCGAAGATGCGTTTGTTGCCGCTTGCCAAGTCCAGCTCGTAGATGCAGGCGCGCTCCCGCTCGACCTCGAAGCCGAGGTCACCGATATTGGTGAGCGAGCCCACGCCGGCATAAAGCCGGCGCCCGTCGGGACTGGCGAGCAGGCTGCGTGTCCAGTGCCCGCCGGGCTTGAAGCTCGCGAGCGGGCGTCCGGGTGCCGTGATCCGCGTGGCGCCCGTGGTGTAGGGGAATGCGACCACGCCGTCGGTGTTGCCAACGTAGAAGGTATCGCCGATCAGCGCCATGCCGAATGGCTGGCTCAGGCCCTCCAGCAGCGTGTCGCGAGTCTCCGCGACGCCATCGCCATCGGCGTCGCGCAGCAGCGTGATCCGGTTCGGGCTGAGGCCGATCGCACCGGCGCGCCGCATTGTCGCCCCCATCGCGCGATCGAACACGGTCTTCGGCGGCCCGGGCATGAACAGCGCCTCGGCCACAGTGACGTCGCCATTGGGCAGCACGTGGATCCAGCGCGGGTGCTTCAGCCCGGTGGCGAATGCGTTCACCGCCAGGCCCGACGCCGCGACCGGCGTGTGTCCCGGCGCCCAGCCGCGGGCGGTAGGCATTTTGAGGGTTGGCACTGCCCCCTGCGGCCGGCCAGGCGGTATCTGTGGAATGCCGCCCACAGCCTGCGGCGGTGCGGCGCCCTGCGTCCGGCGCCGCCACGCCACGGCGGCGTCGCCGACCAGCGCGACGCAGCGCGCGAAGAGGCTTGTTTGTCCGCTCATTGCCCACCCTTTTGAAGTTGACCGATAGGTTACCGCCTCTTTGCCGGTTCCGGCTCGAGCGGCTCACGGTCAGCCGGTCCGCGGCCTGCCGCGATCCGCTGCTACGATTCGCGGCAGAGGACATGCCATGAACAGCCACATACCGAACAACGCCCGGCGCGCGGAAGGACAGCGCCGTGGGTGAGTCGCTTCTCGGCCGCCTGTTCGGGAGAGGTCGCAAAGCGCCCGACGACGCGCCGACCGCTCCGTCTTCGCACGCCAGCTGCCAGGTCTGCCGATCCATGGCGCCCTTGCTCGATGCGGTGGACTTCAACAAGTCGTGCGAAGACCACAAGGGCAAGCGCCTGCCTCCGAGCGGCATGCCCGTGCGCTACTACTTGTGCCTGAATTGTGGCTTCTGCTTCGCCCCGGAGATCCAGGCGTGGAGCCGCGAGCAGTTCGCCGCCTCGATCTATAACGACGACTACAAGTCCGTGGATCCGGACTACGTCAGCGTTCGCCCCCTGGCCAATGCGCGCTTCGTGGACGAGATGTTCGGCGGCAGCAGGCAGCAGCTGCGCCACCTCGATTACGGCGGCGGTTCTGGCCTCCTGAGCGCCACGCTCAAGGCGCAGGGATGGGACTCGGCCAGCTACGACCCGTTCGTCGATGTGGCGACTAACGTGCGTGACCTGGGAACGTACGACCTGGTCACGGCCTTCGAAGTGTTCGAGCACGTGCCGGACGTCCAGGTGCTGCTCGAGGACCTGGATGGCCTGTGCCGGCCGGATGGCCTGATCCTGTTCAGCACGCTGCTCTCGGACCGCCAGCTTGCCCTGGGGCGCAAACTGACCTGGTGGTACGCGTCGCCGCGCAATGGGCACATCAGCTTGTTTTCCACGGAGAGCCTGTCGCGGTGGATGGCAGGGAAGGGGCTGCGGGTGGGGAGCCTTTCTGCGGGCACGCATCTCGCGAGCCGCATCGTGCCGCCGTGGGCTGCGCATCTCTTTGCCCCACAGTGATCCAGCGTGCCGATTCAGCGCGGCTGGCATAGCCCTCGCCAGACAGAACTTATCAATCGCAGGCCGCCCACTACCCGGGCCTTCCAGCGCCCCTCGTATTCAAATACACCGAATACAACGAACTCGTCCCGCAAATGAACAGCCGATTCAACTTCGGCCCCCCAAAGCAGACATTCGCCACCGCCTCCGGCACCCGCACCTTCCCGATCAGCGTCGCATCCGGCGCATAGCAATGCACTCCATCGCCGGCGCTCGTCCAGATGTTGGCGTGCACATCGACCCGCAGCCCATCGAACAGCCCATTCCTGCATTCCGCAAACACCTCACCACCGGCCAGTGACGCCCCACCATCCTGCACGCGAAACCGCCGAATGTGCCGCGGCCCGTCATCCGTGTGCGTAGCCCCGGTATCCACGATATACAACCAGCGCTCATCCGGCGAAAACGCCAGCCCATTCGGCTGCACGAAATCACTCGCCACGCGCGTCACGCTGCGCAGATCCGGCGCAATGCGATAGACGCAGCACGCACCGAGCTCACTAGGCGCTGCATCCCCCTCATAGTCGCTGTCGATGCCATAGCTGGGATCCGAGAACCAGATGCTCCCATCCGACTTCACCACCAGATCGTTCGGCGAGTTCAAGCGCTTCCCTTCGAAGCGATCCGCCAGCACGGTGCGCGTGCCGTCATGCTCCGTGCGCGACACGCAGCGGCCGCGGTGCTCGCAGGAGACGAGGCGGCCCTCGCGGTCCACGGTGTGCCCATTGGTATTCATCGCCGGCTGCCGGAACACAGACACCGACCCATCGGTTTCGTCCCAGCGCAGCATGCGGTCGTTCGGGATGTCAGACCACACCAGGTAGCGCCCAGCCGCGAACCAGGCCGGGCCTTCCGCCCAGCGGCAGCCGGTGTACAGCCGCTCGAGGTGCACGTTGCCGAAGGCGAGTTTGCGGAAGCGCTCGTCGATGACTTCGAAGGTGTCGGTGAGTTCGATGGCCATGTTTGTGTCCTTGGGGATGGTGGGGTTCACTTGCGCGAAACCCACCCTACGGTCGCGCGTTCAACCCGCGTGCCGCCGGCCGCGGCCGTACACCAGCAGCATCGCGATGATCACCAGGCCGTAGGCGACCTGGCGGCCCATCTCCGGGATCTGCATCACGGAGAGGATGGACTGCAGCAGGGTGATCAGCACCACGCCGACCACCGTGCCCAGGTAGGAACCGCGGCCGCCCAGGATGTGGGTGCCGCCCAGCACCACGGCGGCGATCGCCGGCAGCTGGTAGGCGTCGCCCATCGCCTGGTAGGCCTTGGTCGAATAGCCTGTGAGCAGCACGCCGGCCGCCGCCGAACAGGCGCCGGCGATCACGAAGCAGAGCAGGGTGACGCGGCGCGTGGCGATGCCCGAGAGGTAGGCGGCGCGCTCCCGGTTGCCGACCGCGTACACGGCGCGGCCGAAGCTGGTCCGGTGCAGCAGGAACAGCGTAGCGCCGCCCACCGCGGCCCACACCAGCAAGGCGTTGGGGATGCCGAGCAGCGAGCGGCCGGTGGCGATCAGGTGCATCGCCGGCGTGGCGCGGTCCTGCGGCGCGAAGCCGCCGGTGTGGACCACGATCAGCCCCTGCGCGACGGCGTTGATGCCCAGCGTGAAGATCATCGAAGGCACGCGCAGCCAGGCTACGCCGATGCCGTTCACGAGGCCGAGCGCCGCGCCGCACAGGATGCCGAACGGAATGGCGAAGGTGGCCGCTGCCCCGTCCCACCAGCCCGCCGCAGCGGCCGACATCATGCCGCCCACCGTCACCACCCAGGGCACCGACAGGTCGATGCCGCCCAGCAGGATCACTAGCATTGCGCCGGTGGCGATGATGCCGAGGAAGGACGCGATCTGCAGTTGCAGCAGCAGGTACTCGGGCGACAGGAAGTTGCTCGAATAGAGGCTGCCCACCAGCAGCAGTGCCAGGGTGCAGGCGGCG
>JAQGMU010000413.1 GCA_028292195.1 Ramlibacter sp.
CCACGTAGCGCTCGTAGGGGTCGGCGTCGCCCCAGCGGTCGTTGGCCAATGCTTGTTGCTGTGCCATGCGTTCCTCCAATCACGCGCTGCGGCTCGCGGCCCCGGCGTGCAGGCGCAAGCAGCTCGAACCCCTCAGCCCACCGCCCGCCGCACGCCTTCGATCGAAGTGAGCTTCAGCCGCGGTCCCGCCTTGATGTACTGCCCGGGCAGGTCGCGCTCCATCAACTGCTGCACGTCGCGCGCCACGACGGCCAGCGCGTCCAGGTCGATGCCGGTCTCACAGCCGCACACGTGCAGCAGGTACACGAGGTCCTCGGTGCAGATGTTGCCCGTGGCGCCCGGCGCGAACGGGCAGCCGCCCAGGCCCGCGAAGGAGGACTCGTATTCGCGCACGCCCAGGGCCAGCCCGTTCATGACGTTGGCCAGGCCGATGCCGCGCGTGTTGTGGAAGTGCAGGGCGATGACCGCCTCCGGAAAGCGCGCGCGGATCGCCTCCACCGTGCGCGTCACGACCGGCGGCGTCGCCATGCCGGTGGTGTCGCCCAGCGTGATGTGCCTCGCGCCGTGCCGCATGTAGGCCTCGACGATCTTCAGCACGTTGCCCATCTTCACGTCGCCCTCGAAGGGGCAGCCGAATGCGGTGGCGACGGCGCCGCGCAAGCCGATTCCGTACTTGTGGGCGATCGGCGCGAACTCGGCGAAGTCCGCCAGCGCCGCGTCGATCGGCTTGTTCAGGTTGGCCTGGCAGTGCGTCTCGGAGGCCGAAACGAAGCAGGCCATCATGTCGACCTTCGCGGCGGCGGCACGCTCCGCGCCGCGCGCGTTGGGCACCAAGGTGGTCAGGCGCACGCCGGACTTGCGCTCGATCAGCGCCATCACCTCCGCGGCATCGGCCATCTGCGGCACCGCTCGCGGCGAGACGAAGGAGGTGGCCTCGATGCTGCGCACGCCCGCCTCGATCAGCCGGTTGATCAGGTCGGCCTTCACCTCGGTCGGCACCAGGCGGGTCTCGGACTGGAAGCCGTCACGGGTTCCGACCTCGGTCACGAGCACGAAGCGGTCATCGGGGGAGCTGGGGGCGAACGACATGGGTACGTGGGGAGGAGCTGAGGAACGCGGTGGATGTTAGGCCCCGGCGGCGCGGCGAGCCATCGCAAGCTGCGATGCCCGCGGGCCGATTTACGACGCGGTCCCTGCCGGCTTGGTGCATCATCCGGTCCAAAGAGCGCCGCCGCCCAGGCAGGCGTCGATCGGAGCGAGACAATGAGCGATTCCTTTCGGCTGGATCCAGGCCAGGTGTCCTTCGTCGGCCAGGACCTGATGCGTCCGGAATGCGTGCTGGCCACGCGTGGCGGCCGCCTGTACTGCTCCGACTGGCGCGGCGGCGTGGTCCGCATCGACGCCGACGGCACCCACCACCGCATCGGCTGCGTGGCGCGCCGGGAGGACACCGACTTCATGCCCAACGGCATCGCGCTGCTGCGCGACGGCAGCCTGCTGGTGGCCAACCTGGGCGTGGCCGGCGGCATCTGGCGCCTGCACGCGGATGGCCGGCGCGAGCCCTGGCTGCTGGAGATCGGCGGCAAGCCCTTGCCGGCCGTGAACTTCGTGTGGATGGATGCGCAGGAGCGCATCTGGTTCACGGTGATGTTCAGCTCCCATCCGGGGGCCGGCCGCAACCACTTCCGCGCCGACATCGGCGATGGCTGGGTGGGCATGGCGCCTTCGCTGCAGGAGCCCGGCGCCGCGCGCATCATGGCCGACGGGCTGTTCACGCCGAACGAGTGCCGCATTTCGCTGGACGGCCGCTGGCTGTGCATCAACGAGACCTTCTCGCACCGGGTCGTGCGCTACCCGCTCGCGCCCGACGGCCGCCTCGGCGCGCGCGAGGTGCTGGCCCAGTTCGACGCCGACACGCTGCCGGACGGCCTGAGCCTGGACAGCGAAGGCGGCCTGTGGATCACCTGCGTGGCGTCGAACCGCATCATCCGGCTGCTGCCCGACGGCCGCTGGCAGCTGGTGATCGAGGACACGGAGCCGGGCCACATGGCGGCCGTGCGCGCAGCCATCGAGAACGGCACGCTGGACCGCACGCTCCTGTACCGCAACCCGGCGCGCGTGATGCCCAACGTGACCAGCATCGCTTTCGGTGGCCCCGACCTGCGCACCGCCTATGTGGGTTCGGTCAGCGGCACGGCCCTGGCGGTGTTCCGCAGCCCCGTGGCCGGCGACCCGCCCGTGCACTGGAACTGGTGAGCGCCGCCCGCACGCGGCATCGAGACCCGAAGACCCTGAAAACCACGAAAGAGACATCGATGAAATCCAGAATCCTGAAGTGGCTGGCCGTCGCCGCCGCGGCCGCCGTGCTGGCCCTGCCCGCCCATGCGGAGCGCCGCATCCGCATCGCCACCATCTCGTCGCAGGGCAGCCCCTGGCACAAGGCCATGGTGCGCTTCGCCGAGGTGGCGGAGAAGGAATCGAACGGCCAGCTGAAGGTGCAGGTGTTCACCGACGCGCAGCTGGGCGACATCGGGCAGATGTATTCCTCGATGCAGCTGGGCACGCTGGAGATGGGCTATTTCGGCCTGGCCGCGCTCACCACGCTCAAGGGCGCCGAGCCGATGAACCTGCTGTTCGTGCCCTACCTGTTCAAGAGCGCGGAGTCGGCCGAGAAGGTGGCCAACACCGACGAATTCAAGAAGCTGTACGAGGACGCCGCCGCCAAGACCGGCATCCGCGTGGTCGGCGCCTACGGCCAGCGCTCGGCCCGCGCCGTGCAGACCACCAAGGGCCCCATCACCAAGCCCGAGGACCTGAAGGGCCTGCGCCTGCGCGTGCCGTCCATCGAAATGCTCAAGGCCACCTTCGAAACGCTAGGCGTGCAGGTCACGCCCATGGGCATGATGGACATCTACACCGCCCTGTCGCGCGGCACGGTGGCCGGCCAGGACAACGGGTTCGACCTGTCGATGCCGCTGCGCTTCCAGGAAGTGGCAAAGTACTGGTCCGCCACCGACCACGTCTATGAGCTGACCGGCTGGTTCATGTCCGAAAAGCTGTGGCGGTCGCTGAACGAGTCGGAGCGCGCCGCGCTGGTGAAGGCGGCCCAGGCCGGCGGCCAGGTCAGCACGGCGGAGACGAAGACGCTGGACGCCGACTCCATCGAGACCATCCGCAAGAGCGGCGGCACCTACACCGTGCCGGACCGTGCGGCCTTCCGCAACGCCCTGAAGGACGTGCACAAGCCTTATGACGGCAAGCTCTGGCCGGCGGGCATGGTGGAGCGCATCCGCAGCACGCAGGAATGACGGCCGCGGCTTCAGGGCCGCGCGCCGCCGGGGCTGCCGGCGGTGGGGTGGCTGCGCGGCTGGAGCGCCTGCTGACGTGGGTGAACGGCGCGCTGCTGTCCGTCGGGATGGTGGCGCTCGTGTTCTTCTCCTTCGCGCAGGCGGTGGACCGCTACACGATCAAGACGAAGTTCGACGCCCACGACCAGCTCGCCCGCGTGGGCCTGGTCTGGGTGGTGTTCTGCGGCATGGCGCTCGGCTACGCCGCCCGCGAGAACCTGCGCATCGACCTGCTGGCGCGCCGCATGCCCCTCCCGCTGCTGCGGGCCCGGGAGGCCCTGTTCGAATTCGTGGTGTTCGCCGTCTGCGTGCTGCTGCACTGGAAAGCCTGGGCGGTGATCGAGGTGGCCGGCATGCAGCCGATCATGGGCACCCCGTTCACCAACGCCCTGCCACATAGCGCCATCCTGCTCGGCACGCTGAGCATCGCGTTCACCTGCCTGCTGCGCCTCTGGCGCATGGCGCACGGCCGCTGGGAGGACTGAAGCCGTGCTGGCCACCATCGTCGTCATCTTCCTCGTCCTGCTGCTGCTCGGCATGGACGTGGCCTTCTCCATGATCACCGCCGCCGTGGTGGGCTTCTTCCTGCGCGGGAACGCCATGGACGACACGGTCATGCTGCCGCTGACCATGCTGACGGGCGTGGACACCGCTGCGCTGCTCTCGATCCCGCTGTTCATCCTGGCCGGCGAACTGATGAACGCCGGCGGCGTGACGCGGCGCCTGGTGGAGTGGTCGCTGTCCCTGGTCGGCCACTTCCGCGGGGCGCTCTCGCAGGTCGCGGTGTTCACCAACCTCATCATGGCCGGCATCTCCGGCTCCGCGGTGGCCGATGCCACCGCCGTGGGCACCGCGCTGGTCCCCGCCATGCAGAAGGAGGGCTACAAGGTGGGGTACCCCGGCGCCGTGATCGCCGCGTCCGCCATGCTGGGCCCGATCATCCCGCCCTCGATCCCGATGGTGATCTACGCGGTGATCGCGAACCAGTCGCTGATCAAGATCTTCCTCGGCGGCGTGATCCCCGGCCTGTTGCTGGCGGCCGGCTACATGGTGATCTGCCGCTTCGTCGCGGTGCGCCACAACTATCCGGCGCAGCCGCGCTCCACCTGGAAACAGCGCGCCACCGCCACCCGCCTCGCGGGCTGGGCGCTCGCCATGCCGGTGATGGTGATCGGCGGCATCCGCTTCGGCCTGGTCACCGACACCGAGGCCGCCGCCTCGGTGGCGGTCTACGCCGGGCTGGTCGGCTGGTTCGTCTACCGCGAACTCACCTGGCAGCGGCTGAAGGCGCTGGTCTACGGCGCGGGCAAGACTTCGGCTGTGGTGCTGTTCCTGCTGGCCGCCGCCGGCCCGTTCGCCTGGCTGATGGCGGAAGGCCGCATCGGCGACGGTGTGCGCGTGCTGGTGTTCGGCATCTCGTCGCATCCCGCGGTGGTGCTGCTCATGGTGAACGTGCTGCTGCTGGTGGTGGGCAAGGTGCTGGAGCCGCTGCCGGCCATGATCCTGTTCGTGCCGACGCTGCTGCCGATCGCGGCGGAGCTGCACCTGGACCCCACGCACTTCGCGATCATGGTGATCCTGAACCTGATGATCGGCATGCAGACGCCCCCCATCGGCCTGCTGCTGTTCGTCTCCGCCGCCATCGGCAAGGAGCCGATGGGCGCGATCATCCGGCAGATCGTCCCGTTCGTGCTGTGGTCCCTCACGGTGCTGCTGCTGATCGTGGTGTTTCCGGGCATTGCGACCTGGCTGCCGAACCTCTAGGGCGGGAAGGGCGCGCACTACACTGCGCGCATGCGGATCGACCTGTATTCCCTGCGCCTGTTCGTGGCCGTGGTCGACGAGGGCACCATCGCCGCGGCGGCGGAGAAGGAATTCATCGCCGCCTCTGCGCTGAGCAAGCGGGTCTCGGAGCTCGAACGCTCGCTGGGCACCCCGCTGCTGGTGCGGCAGGCGCGCGGCGTGGTTCCCACGGCGGCGGGCGAGCAGCTGGCGCTGCGCGGCCGCAAGCTGCTGCACGATGCCGACGACGTGGCGGCGCAGGTGCGCGACTTCAGCTCCGGCGCGGTGGGCTACGTGCGGGTGGCGGCCAACCTCTCGGCGATCACCCAGTTCCTGCCCGGCGACCTGGCAAGCTTCCAGTGCGCCTACCCCAAGGTGCTGGTCGGCCTGGAGGAACGCGTGAGCTCCATGGTCACACGCGCCGTGCAGGACAACGCCGCGGAGATCGGCATCTACGCCAGCTCCGACGACGAAGAGGGCCTGGAGGTCTTCGAGTACCGGCGCGACCGCATGGTGCTCGTCGTGCCGGCGGGGCACCCGCTCGCGACGGCGCCCAGTGTGGGCTTCGCCGACACGCTCGCGTTCGAGCACGTCGGCATGCGGCGCGGCAGCGCCAGCGACCGGCAGCTGCTGGCGGCGGCCTCGGCCGCGCGGCAGCGCCTGGTGCTGCGCTATCACGTCACATCGTTCGACGCGATGGTCTCGATGATCAAGGCGGGCCTGGGGGTCGGCGTCATGCCCGAGGGCGCCTTCGCGCTGTTCCAGGACGCCGGCCTGCAAAGCGTGCAGCTGCAGGATGCCTGGGCCACGCGGCGGGCGCGGCTGTGCGTGCGCGCGGGCCAGGACATGAGCATGGCCAGCCGCCGCTTGCTGGAATTCCTGCAACGGGCCGCTGGCGGCTCCGCAGGCTGAGGCCGGTCAGCGCCGCAGCGCTGCGATCTCCGCCGGGGCGTAGCCCAGCTCCCCCAGCACCGCGTCGGTGTGGGCCCCCAGCTCCGGCGCGGGATGGCGCACCTCGCACGGGCTGTCGGTGAACTTCACAGGAAAGCCGCTCATGCGCACGGTGCCGCGGCCGGGGTGTTCGATCTCCAGCAGCATCTGCTGGTGGCGAACCTGCGGGTCGGCATAGACCTCGGCCAGGTTCATCACCGTGCCGCAGGGCACGCCCGCGGCGTTCAGGGCCGCGATCCAGTGCTCGCGCGGATGCTCCACCAGGGCGGCGTTGATCAGGGCGTTGATCGCACGCCGGTTCCTCATCCGCGCGGTGTTGTCCGTGAAGCGCGGGTCCTCGCGCAGGTGCTCCAGGCGCAGCGCCTTCAGGAGCCTGAGATAGATCGCGTCGTTCGACGGCGCCAGCGCGAGTTCGCCGTCGGCGGCCGTGAACAGCCCGTAGGGCGCCACCAGCGGATGGTCGTTGCCGGTCGACGCCATGAGCCGGCCCGAAGCCAGGTACTCGGCGCTGGCATAGGCGCCGAAGCTCACGAGCGAATCCACCAGGGAGGCGCAGACCCGCTCGCCCTTGCCGGTGCGGGCGCGGCGCACCAAGGCCGCCATCGTGCCCAGGGCGGCATACTGGCCCGCCACCAGATCGCTGATCGGGAGGCCGCTGCGCATCGGCCCCGTTTCCTGCGTGCCGTTCATGCTCATGAACCCGCTCATGGCCTGCGCGATGAAGTCGAAGGCGGGACGGTCTGCGTAGGGGCCGCGCTCGCCGAACCCGTTGACGCTGGTGTGGATGATGCCGGGCGACAGCTCGCACAAGGCCTCCCAGCCCAGGCCCATCTGCTCCATCACGCCGGGGCGGAAGTTGTCGACCACCACGTCGGCGGTGCGGATCAGGCGCTTCAGCGCCTCCATGCCTTCCACCGAGCGCAGGTCCAGCCGGACGGAACGCTTGTTGCGGTTGAAGGCGGCGAAGTACCAGCTCAGGCCTTCGACCATCGCCCCCTGCGCGCGCACCGGATCGCCCTCCGCGGGTTCGATCTTGATGACGTCCGCCCCCATGTCGGCCAGCAGCATCGTGCAGAAGGGGCCCGACAGGATGCGGGTGAGGTCGACGACGCGGATGTCTTGCAG
>JAQGMU010000448.1 GCA_028292195.1 Ramlibacter sp.
TCATGGAGGTTTCCTTCCTGGGTTTGGAGAGATGACCTCATCACAACGCGCCGGCGCCAAGGGCGCCTGTCGGACGGCGCGCCTCCAGCGCGTCGGCATCGGCTTGCGTGGCGGCGGGTTGCTCAGCTTGCGACAATGCGGCACATGAAACGCAGACAACTCCTCCGGACCGGCCTCGCCGCCGGCGCCACCGACACCGCCGCGCTGGCGCCGGCACGGCCCATCCGCCACAGCGTCCCGTACGCCGCCGGCGGGCCCATCGACGTCACGGCCCGCCTGCTGGCCGAGCGGGTCAAGGATTCGCTGGGCCCGGTGATCATCGACAACAAGCCGGGCGGCGGCGGCAACATCGGTGCCGACCTCGTGGCCAAGGCCGCGCCGGACGGCCTGACCATCGGCATCTCCGCGGTTGCCACCCACGCCATCAACCCGTGGCTGTTCTCGAAGATGCCCTACGACCCGGTGAAGGACTTTGCGGCCATCACGCAGATGGTGCGCGTCCCCAACGTGCTGGTCATGAACGCCGACACCGCGGCGCGGCTGAAGATCAACAACCTGCGCGACCTCATCGCCTATGGCAAGGCCAATCCGGGGAAGCTGAACTACGGCAGCGGCGGCAACGGCAGCGCCGGCCACCTGGCGGGCGAGATGTTCAAGCGCGATGCGGGCATCTTCGCCGTCCACATTCCGTACAACGGCGGCAACCCGGCGCAGCTGGCGTTGCTTTCAGGCCAGGTCGATTTCAATTTCGACAACCTCGCCACCGCCGCGCCGAATATCCGATCGGGCAAGCTGAAGGCGCTGGCTGTGACCACTTTGCAACGCTCGCCCAACCTGCCGGAGGTCCCACCTGTGGCCGAAGTGCTGAAAGGCTTCGCCATCGACACCTGGTGGGGCCTGGTGGCCCCGGCCGGCACGCCGCGTGAAACGGTGCAGCGGCTGAACAGCGCCTTCGTCACGGCGCTGCAATCGCAGGAAGCGAAGACCCGCTTCGCCGGGCTGATGGCCGAGCCGGTGCCGAACACGCCGGACGAATTCGCCGGCTTCATGAAAGCCGAGCTCGTCAAATACGAAAAAGTCGTGAAAGCCTCGGGCGCCAAGGTGGATTGAGGCTGAGCCGCGGCTCCTACGCTGCTTGTGGGACTTGTCTGACAAGGCCTTGGGAAACCAGCCTCGACAGTCGATTTTCAAGCACAACGTGAGGAGCCCGCCATGTGGTTGCAGCGCACTCTTCTGGAGCTGGTCATCGGGGTGGTGGCACTTTCCGCGGTCACGGCCCATGCGCAGGGAACGCTGCGATGGCGCAGCACGGGCGGCAATGGCGCCACGGGCCTGCAGGCCGATGGGGCGGCTTTCCGCGTGAACCTCCAGATGGGCGCGGTGGACAGCTATCCGCTGGATCGCCTGCTCGGCTCTTCGCAACCGCAGGGCCTGAACGTCAAGCTGGTCGGCAAGACGGGCTGGTTCAGTGACGTCGGCGTCTACGGCCGCGTTGGCACGCTCACCAACCGGGCCATGACGCGCGGCGGGCCGGACACCAGCGCCATGGGCTATGGGGTGGGCGTGAGCTGGGATTTTTCGCCCCGCGCCACCGCCAGCGTGGGCTGGGACACCTACGACATGCGCGGCGCCAGCGGCGACCGCGACAACATTCGCGGCACCACCCTCGGGCTGCGCTGGCGCTACTAAAGCGGTGGGGTGCGCTTCGTGCGCAACCCACCCTACGCCGGTGGGCGTTACTCGCCCAGGTAGGCGGCGCGCACCTTGGGATCGTCCAGCATTTCCTTGGCGTTGCCGCTCATGCTGATCAGGCCCGACTCCATCACGTAGCCGCGGTCGGCGATCTCCAGCGCGCGGCTGGCGTTCTGCTCCACCAGCAGGATGGTCACGCCCTGAGAGTGCACCTCGCGCACCACCTCGAAGATCTTGTCCACCATGATGGGCGACAGGCCCATGGACGGCTCGTCCAGCAGCAGCACCTTGGGCCGGCTCATGAGGGCGCGCCCCATCGCCAGCATCTGCTGCTCGCCGCCCGACATGGTGCCGGCCAGCTGGTCGCGGCGTTCCTTCAGCCGCGGGAAGATGGTGAACACCTTCTCCAGGTCCTGCGCGATGCCGGCCTTGTCGTTGCGGATGTGCGCGCCCATCTGCAGGTTCTCGGTGATGGTCATGCGGGTGAAGACGCCGCGGCCTTCCGGCACCATCGCCAGGCCCTTCTTGACCATGTCCCAGGCGCCCTTGCCGCGGATGCTCTCGCCCAGGTACTGGATGTCGCCCTCTTTGAGCGGCAGCAGGCCGGTGATGGCCTTCATGGTGGTGGTCTTGCCGGCGCCGTTGGAGCCGATCAGCGAGACCAGCTCGCCCTCGCGCACCTCGAAATCCACGCCCTTCACCGCCTGGATGCCCCCGTAGGCGACCTTCAGGCCGATCACCTTCAACAGCGTCTGGCTCATTGTGCTTCCCCGCTCGCCGCCACGGCCGGCGCGGCGCCGGTCGCCTTGTGGCTGTGGCCCAGGTAGGCCTCGATCACTTTCTCGTCGCGCTGCACGTCGTAGGGCGAGCCCTCGGCGATCTGCTTGCCGTAATCCAGCACCGTCACGCGGTCGCACAGGCCCATCACCAGCTTCACGTCGTGCTCGATCAGCAGGATGGTGCGGCCGTCCTTGCGGATCCGGTCTATGAGTTCCCGCAGCACCACCTTCTCGGTGGAGTTCATGCCGGCGGCCGGCTCGTCGAGCGCGATCAGCTGCGGATCGGTGGCCAGGGCGCGGGCGATTTCCAGCCGGCGCTGGTCGCCGTACGACAGCGTGCGCGCCTTGTAGTCGGTGAAGCGGCCGATGCCGACGTAATCCAGCAGCTCCTGCGCGCGTTTTGCGATCGCCGCTTCCTCCGCCTTGAATTTCGGCGTGCGGAAGATCGCGCCCAGCAGGCCGGAGCCGGTGCGGATGTGGCGCCCGACCATCACGTTCTCCAGCGCCGTCATGTCGGAGAACAGGCGGATGTTCTGGAACGTCCGCGCGATGCCGGCCTTGGCGACCTCGTGCACCGCGCTCGGCGTGTAGGGCTTGCCGGCCAGCTCGAAGGTGCCGCTGTCGGGCGTGTAGAGCCCCGTGATCACGTTGAAGAAGGTGGTCTTGCCGGCGCCGTTGGGGCCGATCAACCCGTAGACCTGGCCGCGGGTGATGGTGAGGCCGACGTCGGACAGGGCCTGCAGCCCGCCGAAGCGCTTGGAGATTCCCGCGACGCGGAGAACGGTTTCACTCATGTTCGTCACTTCGCAGAGGGCTGGAGTGCCTTGCCATGCTCGGGTGTCGGCCAGAGGCCACGCGGGCGCAGCAGCATCACCACGATCATGGCCAGCGCGATCAGCAGCTGGCGCAGGATCGAGGCGTCCAGGCGGCCGCCGGTCAGCGACTGCAGGTCCAGCACGCCGGACACCCAGCGCAGCACTTCCGGCAGCGCCGACAGCAGCACCGCGCCCAGGATCACGCCCGGCAGGTGGCCGATGCCGCCCAGCACCACCATGGCGACGATCATCACCGACTCCATCAGGCTGAAGGATTCGGGCGAGACGAAACCCTGGAAGGCAGCGAACATGGTGCCGGAGACGCCGCCGAAAGTGGCGCCCATGCCGAAGGCCAGCAGCTTCATGTTGCGGGTGTTGATGCCCATCGCCTTGGCGGCGATCTCGTCCTCGCGGATCGCCATCCAGGCGCGGCCGATCCGCGAAAGCTCGAGCCGGTGGCAGACGATCACGCTGACCACCACCAGCGACAGGAACAGGTAGTAGTAGAGCGTCACCGAGTTGATGGTGAAGCTGCCGATGTCCAGCGGTTTCCCGAGGTTCAGGCCCTCGACCCCCAGGCCCTTGAACTGCAGCAGCGTGATCGAGTCGATCTGGCTCAGGCCCTTGGGCCCGTTGGTGATGTTCACCGGGTGGTCCAGGTTGTTCAGGAACACGCGGATGATCTCGCCGAAGCCGAGCGTCACGATCGCCAGGTAGTCGCCGCGCAGCTTCAGCGTCGGCGCTCCCAGCAGGATGCCGAAGAGGCCGGCCACCCCCGCCCCGAGCGGGATCACCAGCCAGATCGACGTGTGCATGCCGTTCGGGAACATCTGCTCGAACCAGGCGAAGGTTTCCGACAGGTGCGGCGAGGCCATCAGCCCGTACATGTAGGCGCCCAGCGCGAAGAAGGCGACGAAGCCCAGGTCCAGCAGGCCGGCGTAGCCGACCACGATGTTCAGTCCCAGCGCCAGCAGCACGTACAGCAGCGCCGAATCGGCGATGCGCACCCAGAAGTTGCCGGCGTACTGCAGCAGCAGCGGCAGGATGGCCAGGGCCAGCGCGCCCAGCACCATCACCACGGTCTTGTTCTGCTTGTTGATGATCATGGCAGCTCCTTACGCCCGGTCCGCGACGCGTTCGCCCAGCAGGCCCGAAGGCCGCAAGGTGAGAATCACGATCAGCACGATGAAGGCGAAGATGTCGGAATAGTTGCTGCCCAGCACGCCGCCGGTGAGGACGCCGAGGTAGCCGGAACCGATCGACTCGATCAGCCCGAGCAGCACTCCCCCGACCACCGCGCCGCCCAGGTTGCCGATGCCGCCGAACACCGCCGCCGTGAAGGCCTTCAGCCCGGGCAGGAAGCCCATGGTGTGCTGCACGGTGCCGTAGTTCGATGCGTACATCACACCGGCGATGGTGGCCAGCACGGCGCCGATGATGAAGGTCGCGGAGATCACCGTGTCGGGCTTGACGCCCATCAATGCCGCGACCCGCGGGTTCTCCGCGGTGGCCCGCATCGCGCGGCCCAGGCGGGTGTAGTTCACCAGGTACATCAGCACGGCCAGGGACAGCGCCGTCACGCCCAGGATCATGATCTGGGTGGGGGTGATCACCGCGCCGGCGAACTGGATCGGCTTGGCCGGCAGCAGCGTCGGGTAGGGCTTGTAATTCGGCTTCCAGATGATCATCGCCAGCGTCTGCAGCAGGATCGACATGCCGATGGCCGTGATCAGCGGCGCCAGCTTGGGGCTGTTGCGCAGCGGCCGGTAGGCGACCTTCTCGATCACGAAATTCAGCGCCGCCGCCACCACGCACGAAATGAGCAGGGCCACCAGCAGCAGCAGCCAGCCCGGGATGCCCGGCATGGCTTCGTGCGCCGTGGTGATGATCGACCAGCTGGTGAGGGCGCCCACCATCAGCACCTCGCCGTGGGCGAAGTTGATCAGTTTGATGATGACGTAGACCATGGTGTAGCCCAGGGCCACCAAGGCATACATCCTGCCCAGGACCAGACCGTTGATGATCTGCTGCAGCAGGGTTTCCATAGCGATGTACTCCGTTTCTTGCCGGGCCGGCTGGCCCCCGGATTCGCCGCGGGCCGCATTCTTCGTGGACTTGCACGCCTTTTTGAGGCGCGACATCCATCTAGCAAAAAACCCGCCAGGCACATCGTGGGCGGGTATGCGGCGGGATTGTAGCGGTGGCACCTGACGCCGCCCCCATGGTGTTCTAGGGGTTTTACCCTGCATACTGACGCCAGGACGTCAGTCCTTTTTCGTGTTGAGGGCCCGCAGTTCGCGCAGCTTGTCGGCGATCCTGATCTCCAGCCCGCGCTCCACCGGCCGGTAGAACCGTGGCGGCGGCATGCCATCCGGAAAATAGGTTTCGCCGGCGGCGAAGCCGCCCTCCTCGTCGTGGGCGTAGCGGTATTCCTTGCCGTAGCCCAGGTCCTTCATCAGCTTCGTGGGCGCATTGCGCAGGTGCAGCGGCACCGGGCGCGTGCCCTCCTTGCGCACCAGCGCGCGGGCCTCGTTGTAGGCCGTGTAGACCGCATTCGACTTGGGCGCGATCGCCAGGTAGACCAGGCATTCGGCCAGCGCCAGTTCCCCTTCGGGGGTGCCGAGGCGTTCGTAGACGTCGGCGGCGTCCAGCGCGATGCGCAGCGCGCGGGGGTCGGCCAGGCCGACGTCCTCCATCGCCATCCGGATCATGCGCCGCGCGATGTAGCGCGGATCGGCACCACCATCGAGCATGCGCACGAACCAGTACAGCGTGGCGTCGGGGTCGGAACCGCGCATCGACTTGTGCAGCGCGCTGATGGTGTCGTAGAACTGCTCGCCGCCCTTGTCGTAGCGCCGCATGCGTTCGCCCAGCACCTTCAGCAGCCAGGCGTCGTCGATCTGCGGCCGCTTTTCCTTCGTCGCCGCCACGGCCAGCGTCTCCAGCGTGTTCAGCAGGCGCCGGGCGTCGCCGTCGGCATAGGCGATCAGCCGGGCCAGCGCCGCCTCCTCGATGGCCGGCACGGCATCGATCGCCTGCGCCCGCTGCGCGATCTGCTTCAGGTCCTCCTCGGTCAGCGGCTGCAGCACGTAGACCGCGGCGCGCGACAGCAGCGCCGAATTCACCTCGAACGAGGGGTTCTCGGTGGTGGCGCCGATGAAGGTGAACAGGCCCGATTCGACGTGCGCCAGGAAGGCGTCCTGCTGGCTCTTGTTGAAACGGTGGACCTCGTCGACGAAGACGATGGTGCGGCGGCCCTGCCCCTGCGCGATCAGCGCCTGCTCCACCGCCTCGCGGATGTCCTTCACGCCCCCCAGCACGGCGCTGATGGTGAGGAACTGCGCCTCGAAAGCGTCGGCCATCAGCCGCGCGATGGTGGTCTTGCCGGTGCCCGGCGGCCCCCAGAGGATGCAGCTGTGGGGCTGGCCGGACTCGAAGGCGATGCGCAAGGGCATGCCCTCCCCCAGCAGGTGCTGCTGCCCGATCACCTCGCCCAGGGTCCTGGGCCGCAGGCGTTCGGCCAGCGGCGCGGTGGCGGACGGAGGGGCCTTGCTGCTCATGCCCCGAGTTTATCGTCGGCCCCATGGACGGCCCGTGGTGGCGGCTGCTGTCGCGCATGGAGGAGTTCATCGAGCGCAGGGCGCTGGACCGGATCGCCCGCGACATCTAGCATTCGCGCATGGGCGGATTCCACTGCCGGACGATGACGCGCGACGAGCTTGCACTGGCCATCGACTGGGCGGCGCAGGAAGGCTGGAACCCGGGACTGCACGACGCCGGCGCCTTCCACGCCGCGGATCCGCAGGGCTTCTTCGTCGGCGAGCTTGCGGGTGAGCCGGTGGCCTCGATCTCGGTGGTGAAGTACGGCGCGTCGCTGGCCTTCCTCGGCCTCTACATCGTGCTGCCGGCGTTCCGCGGCCGCGGCCTCGGCTGGGCCTTGTGGCAGCACGGCATGGCCAGCGCCGCGGGCCGGCGGGTGGGGCTCGATGGCGTGCTGGCGCAGCAGGACAACTACCGCAAATCCGGCTTCACGCTGGCCTGGCGCAACGTGCGCTACCAGGGCACGGGCGGGCCGCAGCTGGCGCGGGACCCGCGCGTGGTTCCGCTCCTCACGCTCCCCTTCAAAACCGTGGCCGGCTATGACCGGCCTTTCTTCCCGGGCGGTCGCAGCCGCTTCCTGCGCGCCTGGCTGCAGCAAGCCGACGCGGCCGCCTTCGGCTTCATCGAAGCCGGCCGGCTGCAAGGCTACGGGCTCGTGCGCCGCTGCCGCAGCGGCTGGAAGATCGGGCCGCTGTTCGCCGACAGCGAAGTGGCCGCCGAAGCGCTCTACGCCGCGCTGGCTGCACAGGCCGCGGCCGGCGAACCGGTCCTCCTGGACCTGCCCGAGCCGAATGCCGCGGCCAGCGCGCTCGCGCGCCGGCATGGCATGAAGATGGTGTTCGAGACGGCGCGGATGTACACCGGCGAGGCACCATCGATCCCGATGGAGCGTCTTTACGGCGTCACGAGCTTCGAACTCGGGTAACTTTCAAGGTGCCTTGACCACGTCCGCGCCCTGCGGCGGCTGGAAGCGGAACGCATCGGCGCTGACGCCGCCGTTCACCTGCATCCCGTTGAAAGTGAGCAGCGAGCGCTGGCCGAAGCTGTCCAGGATGTCGAGCGCGGCCAGCTGGTCGCCCCGGAAGCCCACCTTCATGCTGGCCAGCTGGCCTTCCTTGCTGCGAGGCAGCGCCTGCACCCACTGCATGCCGCCGCTGTCCGGCAGCGCCTGCAGCTCGAAATCCTTCTTCAGCGTTTCGATGTCGGGAGCCGACGCAATCAGGGCGGCCGGCGTGGAAGCCAGCACCTTCGCCTGCTTGCGCGACGTCACCTGGTTCAGGTCGACGTCGTGCATCCACAGCGTCTGGCCGTCGGCCACGATCGTCTGCTCGAAGGGCTTGCGGTAGACGAAGCGGAAGCGGTTCGGCCGTTCGAAGTCGAAGGTGCCGGTGGACGTCCGGGTCTTCGCGGCCTGGCCGTTCTTCGGCGGCGCCGTCACCACCTGCGTGAAGTCGGCGTGGCCGGTCTTCGCGGTCTTGATGAAATTCTCGAGGCTCTCGAGGGCTCCCGCGTTCGCGGCGAGGGCGGCGCCGGCCAGCAGCACGGCGGCAAAGGTTTTCTTCATGAGGTTCTCTTCCAACACGACATTGTCGGTTGGGTGGCGCTTCAGCGGCTAAGTTCGTTACCGTTCGTTATCGCCGCCTACTCGGCACGGCCCGGCACCAGGATTTCACGCTGGCCGCGGCCGTTCATCGCGCTGACCAGCCCGGCCTTTTCCATGGCCTCGAGCAGGTTCGCGGCCTTGTTGTAACCAATGGAGAGATGGCGCTGCACCAGGGAGATGCTCGCCTTCTGGTTCTTGAGCACGATTTCGACCGCGCGGTCATACATCGGATCACCCTCGGCCCCACTGCCCTCGCCGCCGGCACCATCGAGCGTGAGGCCGTCCTCGCCATCGATGGTGCCGCCCTCCAGCACGCCCTCGATGTAGTTCGGCTCGCCGCCCTGCTCCTTCAGGTAGGCCACCACGCGGTGCACTTCCTCGTCGCTGACGAAGGCCCCGTGCACCCGGATCGGCAGCCCCGTGCCGCTGGGCATGTACAACTGGTCGCCCATGCCGAGCAGCGCTTCGGCGCCCATCTGGTCCAGGATCGTGCGGCTGTCGATCTTGCTGGAGACCTGGAACGAGATCCGCGTCGGGATGTTGGCCTTGATCAGGCCGGTGATCACGTCGACGCTGGGCCGCTGGGTCGCCAGGATCAGGTGGATGCCGGCCGCGCGCGCCTTCTGCGCCAGCCGCGCGATCAGTTCCTCGATCTTCTTGCCCACCACCATCATCAGGTCGGCGAGCTCGTCGATCACCACCACGATGTAGGGCAGCCGGTCCAGCGGTTCGGGACTCTCCGGGGTCAGGCTGAAGGGGTTGTAGATGAACTGTTCCTTCGCCTTGGCCTCGTCGATCTTGTTGTTGTAGCCGGCCAGGTTGCGCACGCCCAGCTTGGACATCAGCTTGTAGCGGCGTTCCATCTCGGCCACGCACCAGGTCAGGCCGTTGGCTGCCTGCCGCATGTCGGTCACCACGGGGCACAGCAGGTGCGGGATGCCTTCGTAGACCGACATCTCCAGCATCTTGGGGTCGATCATCAGCAGGCGCACGTCGCGCGCCTCCGCCTTGTACAGCAGGCTCAGGATCATCGCGTTGATGCCGACCGACTTGCCCGAGCCGGTGGTGCCGGCCACCAGCACGTGCGGCATCTTCGCCAGGTCCGCCACCACCGGGTTGCCGATGATGTCCTTGCCCAGGCCGATCGTCAGCTGCGACTTGGCTTCGTTGTACGCGGCCGACCCGAGAATCTCGGACAGCTTGATCGACTGCCGCTTGGCGTTGGGCAGCTCCAGCGCCATGTAGTTCTTGCCGGGGATGGTCTCCACCACGCGGATCGACACCAGCGACAGCGAACGCGCCAGGTCCTTGGCCAAGCCGACGATCTGCGAGCCCTTCACGCCGGTGGCCGGCTCGATCTCGTAGCGCGTGATCACCGGGCCGGGCTGGGCCAGCACCACCCGCACCTCGACGCCGAAGTCCTTGAGCTTCTTCTCGATCATG
>JAQGMU010000450.1 GCA_028292195.1 Ramlibacter sp.
TCGGCGGCGGCCTGGGCCGCGAGCGCGCGCAAGGCCGGGGCCGGGTCGAAGCCGTCGACGCTGCACAGCGCCTGCGCCGGATGCGCGCTCAGGATCGCGAGCTTTTCGGCGAGCGCCCGGTCGCCGGGCCGGTTCGGCGTCAGCTGCGGCGTGCCCGGCGCCAGCCGCTGCAGGCCGGGCTGCATGCGAAAGGGGGCGACGATGCGGGCGAGGTCGAAGTCGAAAGCAGTCATGGCCAAAGAAAAAGGCTCCTTGCGGAGCCCTGGCCGGAGCGCTGATGCCTCAGACGCGACGGCGGTATTCGCCGGTGCGGGTGTCGATTTCGACCTTGTCGCCCTGGGCCACGATGATCGGCACGCCGATCTCGTAGCCGGTGGCGAGCTTGGCGGGCTTGAGCACCTTGCCGGAGGTGTCGCCCTTGACGGCCGGCTCGGTCCAGGTGATCTCGCGCTCGACGCTGGTGGGGATTTCGACCGAGATGGCCTTGCCTTCGTAGAACACCACTTCGGCGGGCATGCCGTCTTCGAGGTAGTTCAGCGCGTCGCCCATGTTCTCCTTCTCGACTTCGTACTGGTTGTACTCGGGGTCCATCCAGACGTACATCGGGTCGGCGAAGTAGGAATACGTGCAGTCTTTCTTGTCCAGCACGATCTGGTCGACCTTGTCGTCGGCCTTGAGCACCACTTCGGTGTTGAAGTTGGCGATCAGGCTCTTGAGCTTCATGCGGACGGTGGCGGAGTTGCGCCCGCCGCGGCTGTATTCGGTCTTGAGCACGACCATCGGGTCCTTCCCGTTCATGATGACGTTGCCGGCGCGGATTTCTTGAGCGATTTTCATAGCGATAAAGATAGGTTGGCCGCGCTGCGCTTCAAGAAAGAGATGCGTATGTCCGCGGCGGAGTTTGCGCCTGGGGCCAAAAAAGCCCGTGGAAACTGCGCAAAGCCTTGGATTTTAACGTTTTTATTGTCCCTGGCCGGTTCAGGCGTTAAGCAGCCTTTAAGAGGCACCCCGGCATACTGCCCTTCCCATGAGAATTCCCGACGCGGCCCGGCCGTGGCTGGCCCGTCCGGCAGTCCATACCGAAACCCTGGTTCTGCTGGCCGCCGCTTACCTCATGCTGGCTGGCAACGGCCCGTTCTGGCGGGCGGCGCTGGCGGACCGCCTCTGGAACGAACCAGGGACCTGGCTGTTCGCCGGCGCCGTGTTCACTGCGTTTTCGGCGTTCTACCTGGCATTTGCTGCCGTCTTTTCCACGCGGTACACGGTCCGGCCCCTGCTGGCGGTACTGCTCCTGGTGACCGCCGGGGCGTCCTATTACATGGACCGCTATGCCGTCTACCTGGACCGCGCGATGCTGCGCAACGTCCTGGCCACAAACTACAAGGAGGCGCGCGAACTGCTGGGGTGGGGCATGGCGGGCCACGTACTGCTGTTCGGCCTGCTGCCGGCGTCCTTGCTGTGGTGGCCGCGCCTGAAGCGCCGGCCGCTGGGACGTGCGCTGCTGCTGCGGACGGCTTGGGTTGGCGGCGCACTCGCAGTGGGGGTGGGCAGCTTGCTGCTGGTCTTCGCCGACTTTGCTTCGCTGATGCGCAACCAGCAGGAGATGCGCTACCTGATCACCCCAGGGAACATCGTCGCCTCGATGACCGCCAATGCGTGGGGCCGCGCCAAGCGGCCTGACCAGCCCAAGATCGTCGTGGGCGCCGACGCCAAGGCGGGGCCGCAGTCGGCCGGCCGTACCCGCCCGGCGCTGTTCGTGCTGGTGGTGGGGGAAACCGCGCGGGCCCAGAATTTCTCGCTCAACGGCTACGCGCGCAACACCAATCCGCAGCTGGCGCGGCGCGACGTGATCGCCTTTCCGGATGCGGTGGCTTGCGGCACCTCGACCGAAGTCTCCCTGCCGTGCATGTTTTCTCCGTTCGGCCGCGCGCACTACGACGAAGAAAAAATCCTGACGCATGAGTCGCTGCTGCACGTGCTGGCTCGTGCCGGCGTCCAGGTGCTGTGGCGCGACAACCAGTCGGGCTGCAAGGGCGTCTGCGATGGCTTGCCGGCCGAACAACTCGACCACGCGGCGGTGGAGTCGTTTTGCGCCGAAGGCCAGTGCCTGGACGAAATCCTGCTGCGCGGCATGGACCAGGTGCTGCGTGACCGCAAGGGCAACCTGCTGGTCGTGATGCACCAGCTCGGCAGCCACGGCCCGGCCTATTTCAAGCGCTACCCCGCGGTCTTCAAGCAGTTCGTTCCGGCTTGCGAAAGCGAAGACTTGCGCAAGTGCAGCGCCGCCGAAATCGTCAATGCCTACGACAACTCGCTTCTCTACACGGATTTTTTCCTGGGCAAGCTGATCGATTTCCTCGAGCAGGCGCAGAAGACGCACGACACGGCGATGCTCTACGTCTCCGATCACGGTGAGTCGCTCGGCGAGGGCGGCCTCTACCTGCACGGCATGCCCTGGGCGATCGCGCCCAAGGCGCAGACCCGCGTGCCGTTCGTCATGTGGCTATCGCCCGCCCTGCGCCGCAGCTTCGGGTTGAATGCGGAGTGCATGCGCGCGCAGGCACAGCGGCAGCAGGCCAGCCACGACAACCTGTTCCATTCGCTGCTGGGGTTCTTCGATGTGCAGACCCAGGCCTATGACCGCAAACTGGACCTGTTCGCCCAATGCCGCGGCAGCGGCGCCGCCCTCAGCGCGGAAACGAAACCTTGACGCGCAAGCCGCCGCCTGGGCCGTCGTCCAGGGCCACGCTGGCGCCATGCCGCTGCGCCACCGCCTTCACGATGGCCAGACCCAATCCGCTGCCACCCGCGGCTGCCGGTCCCGCAGCGCGGTAGAAGCGGTCGAACACCCGCTCGCGTTCGTCTGGCGCTATTCCCGGGCCGCTGTCGATGACGGCGATGTACGGTTTTCCCGCATCGAGCCCCGCCGCCACGTCCACCTTGCCCCCGGGCGTATGCCGCAGCGCGTTATCGATCAGGTTGTTCAGCAGGATGGCCAGTTGCTGCGCATCGCCATCGACCTCGGGCGACTCGGAGATCACGGCGCCCAGGTCGATTCCATTCTGTTCGGCGCGTGTACTGAAATGGCCGACCGCGGTCCGCACGAGGTCCGCGAGGTTCACCGGCCGGCTTTGCAAGGCCGGGGTCTCGGGTCCCAGACGGGACAGCTGAAGCAGCTGCTCCACCAGGTGCTGGGCCCGGGCGATGCCTGCGCCCAGTTCGGCCAACGCCGCCTCCCGCTGCCCGGCGTCGGTGGCTCTTTCAAGCAACTGCAATTGCAGCCGCAAAGCCGCGATCGGCGTGCGCAGTTCGTGCGCCGCGTCGGCCACCAGATTGCGCTGCAAGGCCAGGGCGCTGCCGAGACGAGCCATCAGGTCGTTGACGGCGCTGACCAATGGGTGCAGTTCGGGCGGATGCGCGGCGAGCGGGATGGGATGCAGCGCTTCCACCGTGCGCGCCGTGACGTCGCTTGCGGCCTGCGAAAGCGGCGCGAGCCCGCGGCGCAGCGCCAGCATCAGCAGGCCGGCGATCGCTCCGAGCATGACCAGCGCCGGCAGGATCAACCCGGAAGCCGTTTCGCGGGCGAGGGAGTCGCGTTCGCTGGAGCGCTGCGCGGACTGCACGATGCCATCTTCCAGCACCACTGTGTAGAGGTGCCAGCTTTCGCCGCCCACTGTCACCACGGTCGGACCGCTGCGCGAGAGAAAGGGCAGGTCGACCGTCTCGTCGGAGCTGTGCAACCGCTTGCCATCCCGCGACCAGACCTGGGTCACGAACTCGAACTTGCCGTACTCCTCGTACACGCGCGGCAGCTGATGCACCAGCCGCGGCTGGCGTGCCGTGCCGTTGCTGTCATGGTGGCTGGCGACCGCCAGCGCAACCTGCTTGAGATTGTCCTCGAACACTTCACCCATTTCCTGGGCCAGCAGCCACCAAGAGCCGCCGACCAGCAAGCAGGCGCCGAGCGCGAGTGCGCCCAGCGTCCACATCAGCACGCGGCGGTGGATGGACGCAGGGGTCATTCGGCCGTGACCTTGTAGCCGACGCCGCGCACGTTGCGGATGCTGTCGGGCCCGAGCTTGCGGCGCAGGTTGTGCAAATGAACCTCGACGGCGTTGCTGCCGACCTCTTCACCCCAGCCGTACACCGTGTCTTCGAGCTGCTCGCGCGACAGCACCGCGCCGGGCCGCTGCATCAGCGCCTCCAGCAGCGCGAACTCGCGCGCCGACAACTGGATCTCCTGTCCGTTGCGGCGGACCTCGCGCCGGACCGGGTCGAGGGTGAGGCTGCCCGACTCGAGCAGCGGCGCGGCGCCGCCGGCGTGGCGCCGCAGCAGCGCCCGCACGCGGGCGACCAGTTCGTCCAGGTCGAAAGGCTTGAGCACATAGTCGTCGGCGCCGGCGTTCAGCCCCGCGATGCGATCGGCAACCGAATCCCGTGCGGTGACGATCAGCACGGGCAGCCGGTCGCGGCGCTCGCGCAGTTCGCGCAACAGCGCCATCCCGTCCTTGGCGGGCAGGCCGAGGTCGATCAGCGCCAGGTCGTAGACGCCGTTGGCCAGCGCGAGTTCGGCGGCGCGGCCGTCCGTTACCCAATCGACCGTGAAACCGGCGCCGCCCAGGCCCTGGCGCACGGCCCGCCCGATCATCGCGTCGTCCTCGACCAGCAGCAGCCTCATGATGGGGATGATTGTGCTGCAGCGAACTGCATCAGCTTCGTGGTGAGGTCTTCCCGCGCAAGCAGCAACTCCCGGCCACGCTGCACGCACCCGGCCCAGGCTTCGGGGTCCGGATTGCGCAGCCGGCCGCTGATGCCGTTCCACGACCGGTGGAAGTCGCGCAGCGAGGCGGGTGCGTCCAGCCAGTTCAGGAAGGCCTCGAGTTTGGCGTGATGGGCGTTGTCGTGTTGCGGATAGATCTGCCAGACGAGCGGTTTGCCGGCCCACATCGCCCGCACCAGCGAATCCTCACCGCGCACGAAATTGAGGTCGCAGCACCACAGCAGATGGTCGAACTCCATTTGGGTCAGCAGCGGCAGGAATGAAAGCGACAGCAGCGATTGCTGGTTCCACCCGGTATTGGATCGCGCGTTCTTTTCCAAGGCCGCCCGCACCGCGTCCGTGGCGCGCCCGGCGGTGACCAGCAGCCGGGTGGAGCCGGGCCCGCGCGCTAACTCGGCCAGCAACGAGCCCAAGGCCGGCGGCTCGTAGCAAAACGGGCACGCCAGGCGCGCGCCCTGCGGGTCGATGCCATGCGCTTGCAGCCAGGCGTTGCGATCGAACAGGGCCTGCCGCTGCAGCAGGCCCTGTTCGCGCAACAGGCCGCCGGTGCGCGCAGTGAAGCCGGGGTAGAAGAACCGCTTTGCAAGCCCTGCAGCCGGGCCGTGCGTGACGGGCGAGGGCAAACCGTGACTGCGTTCGGCGAAGGGCTCCGCCGTCAGGTACTCCAGGTTGATCCATGCGGGCTGGCGCCCATCGGCGCGCGCCTTGGCCGCGATCGCCGCCTGGAACGGCGTGGCCAGCTCGCAGCCGAAGGCCTCGATCACCACCGCGCCGGGTTCCGGCGGTCGCGACTGCGAATCCCAGGGCAGCACCTGGACGCCGGGATTTCCTTCGGGCGCCATCCAGCGCAGCGCCGAAGCGTCGTCCACCCACAGCCGGACCTGCTGGCCGCGCGCCGCCAGTTGTACCGACAGCCGCCAGCACACGCCGATGTCGCCGTGGTTGTCGATAACCTTGCAGAAAATGTCCCAGAGCATGGTGCGCGAAAGCCTTTGCCGGGATTGTCCACAATAGCGGCTGTATGTCCGAGGCCCATTCCGACCAACTGCTGGCGCAAGTCGCCGCGCTGCCCTCGCTGCCGGGGGTGTACCGCTATTTCGACGCGGACGGCGGCGTGCTCTATGTGGGCAAGGCGCGCAACCTGAAAAAGCGGGTCGCGAGCTATTTCCAGAAGAACCACGGCGGCACGCGCATCGGCCACATGATCGGCAAGATCGTGCGGTTGGAGACCACCGTGGTGCGCTCCGAAGCCGAGGCGCTGCTGCTGGAAAACAACCTGATCAAGACGCTCAACCCGCGCTACAACATCCTGTTTCGCGATGACAAGAGCTACCCCTACCTGAAGATCTCGGGCCCCGACAAGGCGGCCGGCGAAGCGGCCATGCCGACCGCTGCGACCTTCCCGCGTGTCGCCTACTACCGTGGCGCGGTCGACCGCAAGCACCGCTATTTCGGCCCCTATCCCAGCGCCTGGGCGGTGAAGGAATCGATCCAGTTGCTGCAGAAGGTGTTCCGCCTGCGCACTTGCGAGGACACCGTCTTCGCCAACCGCACGCGACCCTGCCTGCTGTACCAGATCAAGCGTTGCTCCGGACCCTGCGTCGACCTGATCTCGCCGCCGGACTACCACCAGGACGTCCAGAACGCGCAAGCATTCCTGCGGGGTGAAACGCA
>JAQGMU010000679.1 GCA_028292195.1 Ramlibacter sp.
TCTTGGAGCGGTAGCCGGGCTCGCGGGCGACGTTGGCGATCTCCACCAGGCCGTCGGCGATCTCGGGGACCTCGAGCTCGAAGAGCTTCTTGATCAGCTCGCCGTCGCGGCGGCTGACGATGATCGACGGGCCCTTGGTCGAGGGCGAGACCTCCTTGATCACGGCCTTGACGCGCTGGCCGTGGTCGTAGCGCTCGCCGTCGACCTGCTCGCTCTTGGGCAGCAGGGCCTCGACGCGGTCGCGCAGCTGCACGAGCGTGTAGCGGGAGTCGGACTGCTGGACGATGCCGGTGATCAGCTCGCCGACGCGGTCCTGGAACTCCTCGAACATCATGTCGCGCTCCGCCTCGCGGATGCGCTGCAGGATGACCTGCTTGGCGGTCTGCGCGGCGATGCGGCCGAAGTCGTCGGGGGTGTCGTCGATCTCCTCGATGCGCTCCCGGTACTGCTCGAACTTCGCCGGGTCGATCTCGGGGTCCTGCGGCTCGACGCGGTCGCCGGTCTCGGGGTCGATGTAGGACTCCTCGGCGATCGTCTCGCCGATGAGCTCCGCCTCGAGGTCCTTCGGGATCCGGTAGCGGATCACGACGAAGTCGCCCGTCTCGGGATCGACCTCCACCCGCGCGTAGCGGGCGGCGCCGGGAAGCTTCTTGTAGGCCGACAGCAGCGCGTCTTCGAGCGCGGTCATCAGCTTCTCCGGGGAGATGCCCTTCTCGCGCGCCAGCGCGGTCATGGCATCAAGGATCTCGCGGGACATGTGCTCGATGCTCCTAGGACTCGACGAGGTTGGATCGGGAGATGGCGTCGTACGGGATGGAGACGACGCCGGTGTCGGCGGCGATCGTCACCTCCGAATCCGAAGCGCCCACGAGCTCACCGGTGAACGACTTGTGTCCATCGGTCGCCTCACGGGTGCGAACCCGGGCGCGGCGGCCGATGAAGCGGCGGAAGTGATCGGGCTTGCTCAGGGGTCGCTCGATGCCGGGAGACGAGACCGTGAGGCCGTACTCCTCCAGCAGCTCGGGCAGCGCGTGCGTCACGCGCTCGCACAGCTCGAGCGTCACGCCGTCGGGATGGTCGATGTAGAGCTCGACGAGATCTCCCTTGACCTCGGCGAGCAGCACCTCGACCTCCGGCTCGCGCTCGGCGAGCTTCGCCTCGATATCGGTCTGGATCGTGCTCATCAACCCTCCCCCCTCAAATGAAAGAGCGGGCTCACGCCCGCTCCCTGTACAACGTCGGCGGTCGCCCACCGACACGGAAGTTGTGCCGTGAGGATAGCACCATGACTGCGGTCGAGCCGAGTGCCACAAGGGTCGTGACGGCGTTCCTGCAGGACGCCGTAGGTCATCATCTCGGGCCTGCCGCCGGGCCGCGCGAGGGCCGTCTCGTCGCGCCCTGGCCGGGCCTCCGGATCAAGCCGGTGCTGGCGCACGAGGCGCGCAGCGGAGCATGCTGGCGGGTGCCCGCGCAGGTCGGCGTGGGCCTGTGGGCGGACGGTGGCGGTCCGTCAACGGGCCCACCCCGACGCCCGCACCGCCCAAGCCAACGGTGGGCCCGAACGCCGCGGGCGCACCGCGCCCAACAGGCCCACCCCCCGATGGCCGCGACGGAGACCGGCAACGCCGGTCGCCTCCCCGACGCGCGTTCTCGTCATTGATTCGAGCCACAGAGAGCGTGCGAGCAAACGGAGGCGCCCGCAGCGCCAGCCACGCCGGCCAAGGCCTCCGTCCCGCAGAAGCCGCTCACGACGCCAGTCCCCCAACTCCCGCCGAACACGCCAGAACCGGCGCGCCGGGCCGGCTGAGCCCTCAGGCGGCCCGGCGCCGCGCCTTGTCGCGGTACTTCTTGTAGTCCGCGCGGTGCGGCTGGAGGTTCGCGGCCAGCGCCAGCGGGTGGCGGGCCTCTGCGTGGAGCCCTAACTGCTGCAGCGAGCGGCCCAGGCAGAAGAGCGCGTAGTCGTTGGTCGGCGCGTGCTCGACGACCGCCTCGAACTCCGCGACGGCCTCGCGGAAGCGCTGGGCGCCGAAGAGCGCGCGGCCGTAGGCCTCGCGGACCGAATCCTTGTCCGGGGCCAGCTCCCGCGCGCGACCCAGCGGGACGGTGGCGGCGTGGTAGTCGCCGCTCTCGAGGAGCTCGGTGCCCTGACGAAACAACTCGTAGGCGCCTGACTGATCCATGATTCAGGCAGTGTAGGACCGGCGTCGGCGTGGCTTCAGGGCGTCGAACACCTCCCGCGGGTGCGGCGGCAGCGCCCAGATCGAGCGCAGCCGGCCGCGGATTCCGAGGCCCGCGCCGAGCTCGCGGCGCAGGGCGCGCCGCTGTCCCGGGGTCGGTGCGGCCGCCCCCGAGCCGTACCGCGCGAGGCGCAGCGCGCGGAGGTAGCCGAGGGCGCCGTCGCTGCCGGCCAGCAGCTGCTCGAGGCGCGCCAGCGTCATGTCGGGCGCCGGCCCGCGGCCGGATCGCACGAGCGCGAGGCGCAGCTCCTCGAGCTCGGGGTCGCCGCTGCGCACCAGGCGCCGGCGCCGGCGGACCGCCAGCACCACGGCGGACG
>JAQGMU010000465.1 GCA_028292195.1 Ramlibacter sp.
GCCGTCAACCCGCTGATCAAGATCATCAACATCGTGGCGCTGCTGATCGTGCCGCTGGTGGTGAAGTTCCACAGCTGACGCCAGGTGCGACAGTGAAAAGGCCCGCTTCGGCGGGCCTTTTCGTTCACGGTGGGGTGCCTGCGGCAACCCACCCTACCGCTCCCAACGTAGGGTGGGTTTCGCGCAGCGAACCCCACTTTTGCTCGCGGGCTGCCACGAAAAATCAGGCGATGTAGTCCTCGTGGATCTCCGCGATCCGGTCGATGAACCCCTCGATCTGCCGGATATGTTCCCGCAGGAGGTCGACCGCCGCGCGCTCGTCGCCGGCCACGATCGCCTGCGCGATGCGGTCGTGGAAATGCAGCGCCTCCTCGCTGCCGCGCAGCTCGGTGCTGGCGATGCGGCGCAGCCGGTCCAGGTGCGTGCGTGCCTGCCGCACCACCTCCCAGGCCGAGGTGTGGCCGGAGAGCACCATGATCGCGCGGTGCAGTTCCTCGTCGGCTGCAAGGCTGCCTTCGCGGTCGTCGTGGCGCAGCGCTTCCCGCTGCCGCTCGACGATGCGCAGCAGCGTGCGGCGCTCCGCCTCCGGCGCCCGCGCGGCCAGCTGCGCGGCCGCGCACTCCAGCGCCTCGCGCACGAACAGGGCGTCACACAAGGTACCGCGATCGAGCAGCGAGACGAAGGTGCCCTTCTGCGGCATCACGTCCAGCAGGCCCTCGGCCAGCAGCGTGCGGAAGGCTTCGCGCACCGGCGTGCGGCTCACGCCGATCTGCTCCGCCACGTCGCTTTCGTTCAGCGCCGTGCCGGGCACCAGGTCGACGTTGACGATTGCGCGACGCAGGGCCGCACAGATCTGGCCGCTGACGCCGCCGCGCGCCGCGCCGGCGGCGATGCCGCCCAACCCGGCGATACCTTGCAGGGTGGAATCGAGGACGAGGCTGGGGCGGGGCATGTGCCTATTGTTCCACCTTGATGTTCTGGTCCTTGACCAGCTTGGCCCAGCGCGCGCGGTCCTCGTGCACCACCTTGCGCAGCGCCTCGGCGCTGCTGGTGTACGGGTCGGCGCCCAGCGTCTCGAGCTTCTCCTTGATGTCGGGGGCGGCCAGGATGCGTACCACTTCCGCGTTGAGCTTGTTGACGATCTCCGGCGGCGTGCCGGCGCGCACGAACATCGCCTGGTAGGCACCCGTGTTGTAGCCGGGCGCGAGTTCCGCCAGGGCCGGCGTGTTCGGGAAGGCCGGGTCGCGCCTGGGCGTCGACACCGCCAGCAGCCGCAGCTTGCCCGTCTTGACGAAGGCCGAGGTGCTGAAGGCGCTGTTGAACATCAGGTCGTTCTGGCCGCTCACCACGTCCTGCGTCGCCTGCGCGCCGCCCTTGCTGGGAATGTAGGTCCACTGCAGGCCCATGCGGGTGGCGAACAGCAGGCCGGCCATGTGCGGACCGGTGCCCATGCCGGCGGTCGCGTAGTTGAGCTTGGTCGGGTTGGCCTTGGAGTACGCGACCAGTTCCTTCAGGTCGTTGATCGGCACGTTCGGGTTCACCGTCACCAGGTAGGGCGAGCTGGTGAGCATCGCCACCGGCGCCAGGTCGCGCTCGATGTCGAACGGCAGCCTGGAGATCGAAGGCCCGATGGTCAACGTCGCCAGGTCGCTGATCACGATGGTGTAGCCGTCCGGCGCCGACTTGGCGACCAGGTCGGTGCCGATGGAGCCGCTCGCGCCGGGCTTGTTCTCCACGATCACCGACTGCTTCCACGCCTCCTGCAGCTTGGTGCCGATCAGGCGCGCCAGCACGTCCGACGGGCCGCCCGGCGCGTAGGGCACGACGATGCGGATCATCTTCGACGGGTAGGCCTGGGCGCAAACCGGGGACGCCGTGACGGCGGCGGCGGTCGCGAGGGCCGCAGCCAGCAGGCCGCGGCGGGACAGGACGAAGGAAGGAAATGCGGGCAAATTGGTCTCCAGGGGAAGGGTTGGTGCGGGCTTCGAAGGCTCGCTGGATACTAGTATACAATAACCTTTCCGCAGATCCCGGCCCGCCATGACCTCCGCTCCCGCCACCTCTTCCCTGTCCCCCGAAACCCGCAAGCGCCTGAAGGCGGTGAGCACGGCCACGCTGTGCACCTGCCTGTTCAAGCGCGGCCTGCGCAACCAGTTCCTGCAGAACGTGCATCCGATCGGCACCTACCAGGAAAACATGGTCGGCCCGGCCTACACGCTGCGCTACATCCCGGCGCGGGAGGACTTGAACAGGATGGACGTGTTCCTCGACCGCGGCCATCCGCAGCGCAGGGCGGTGGAGGAGTGCCCGCCCGGCGCGGTGCTGGTGTTCGACAGCCGCAAGGACGCGCGCGCCGCTTCCGCCGGCGGCATCCTGGTGGCCCGCCTGCAGGCGCGCGGCGTCGCCGGCGTCGTCACCGACGGCGGCTTCCGCGACACCCCCGACATCGCCAGGTACGCGATGCCGGCCTACCAGCAGCGCCCGAGCGCGCCCACCAACCTCACGCTGCACCAGGCGCTGGACCTCAACGTGCCGATCGGCTGCGGCGACGCGCCGGTGTGGCCGGGCGACATCGTGGTCGGCGACGCCGAGGGCGTGGTCATCCTGCCGGCCCACCTGGCCGACGAGATCGCCGCCGAAGCCTTCGAGATGACGGCGTTCGAGGACTTCGTGGCGGAGCAGGTTGCCAAGGGCCGCTCCATCCTGGGCCTGTACCCGGCCACCGACCCGCAGACCCCGATCGACTTCGCCGCCTGGCGCAAGGCCAACGGCCGGTGAGCGCCGCGCCGTCCCGCCGCCTGCGCGGCATCTACGCCCTCGACGACTTCGAGCCGGCGGCCCGGCGCCACCTGCCGCGGCCGATCTTCGGCTACGTGTCCGGCGCCGCCGAAACCGGCGCCTCGCTGCGCGACAACCGGGACGCCTTCGACGAGATCGGCTTCGTGCCGCGCGTGCTGAACAACGTCGCCGCCCGCTCGCAGAAGCAGGCCTTGCTCGGACGCGAATGGTCTTCGCCGTTCGGCATCGCACCCATGGGTGTGAGCGCGCTGACCGCCTACCGCGGCGACATCGTGCTGGCCGGGTCGGCGGCCCGCGCCGGCATCCCGATGATCATGAGCGGCTCCTCGCTCACGCGCATGGAAGACGTGGCCGCCGCCGCGCCGGACAGCTGGTTCCAGGCCTACCTGCCGCCGACGGCGGACCGCATCGCGGCGCTGGTGGATCGCGTGGCGCGTTCCGGCTTCGGCACGCTGGTGGTGACGGTGGACAGCGCGGTGCGCGGCAACGTCGAGAACTACAGCCGCGCGGGATTCACCAGCCCGCTGCAGCCTGACCTGAAGCTGCTGTGGCAAGGCCTCACGCATCCGCGCTGGAGCCTGGGCACCTTCGCGCGCACGCTGGCCACCAGCGGCATGCCGCACTTCGAGAACGCCGACACCGCCACCCGCACGGCCATCGTCGCCCGCAACGTCGTGCGTGAATTCAGCGGTCGCGCGCACCTGGACTGGGATGCGATCGCAAGGATCCGCGAGCAGTGGCGCGGGCAGTTCGTCCTCAAGGGCATCCTGCACCCCGAGGATGGCCGCAAGGCCCGCGCGATGGGATTGGATGGCGTGATCGTCTCCAACCACGGCGGCCGCCAGCTCGATGGCGCGGTGTCGCCGCTGCGCGTGCTGCCGGCGATGCGCGCGGCCGTCGGCGAACTGCCGCTGATGGTGGACAGCGGCTTTCGCCGCGGCTCGGACGTGCTGAAGGCGCTGGCGCTGGGCGCCGACTTCGTGTTCATCGGCCGGCCCTTCAACTACGCCGCCTCGATCGCCGGCGCAGCCGGCGTGGCCCATGCCGCGGCCCTCCTGGCCAGCGAGATCGACGCCTGCATGGGCTTGCTGGGCATCAACCGCCTGGACGAACTCGGGCCGGTGCAGCTGATGCCGCGCCGCGCCGGCTTTCCCGGCCTGGAGGGCTGGCGGCTCGCCGCCTGAAGCTAGTGCGTTCCGGCCACCGCCCGCACCAGCCGGCTGGCCGGGGCCACCACTTCCTGCAGGTGCTCGACGCGGTCCTGCTCGATGTACTGCAGCACCAGTTCGTTGATGCCGCCGACGATCGCCATCGCCAGCTCCGGCGCCAGCGCGCGGCCGTGCCCGGCGCCGACCACGGCCACGATGAAATCGGCAATCTCCTGATTCACGCGCCGCCGCGCCGCCAGCCCCACGGGACCGAGGCCCAGGATCTCGATGTAGAGGGTGCGCAGCAGCACCGGGTTGGCCGCCATCGCGCCCAGGTAGGCGGCGGTGGCGTTCTCCACCTGCGCTTCCCAGTCGCGCGCCGGGTCGATCGCCTCGCGCAGCACCTTCAGCGCGTTGCGGCTGGCCGCGTCGTACAGCGCGACCAGGCAGTCGGCCTTGGTGGAGAAGTGCTCGTAGAAGGTGCGGCGCGACACGCTGGCCTCGCGCACGATGTCGGCGATGGTGGTCTCGGCATAGCCCTTGGCGGCGACGGCGTGGGCCATGCCCTCCAGCAGCCGGCTGCGGTGCTGGTGGGCGCCGGGATCGAGTTCGAGGACGGCGAAATCTGACATGCTGCACCCTGATGGTACTTGACAGTACCAATTGCTGGTGCCACCATTGGTACTAACTTGTACCAACCGCGGGCTCCTTCACCCTTGCAATCATGACCGATCTCGTCGTCCGCCGCCTGCTCGTCGACATGGAACAGACTATCCCGCGCCACTGGTGCGCGGGCGATGCGTTCCGCACTGCGCTGTTCAATGCGCTGTCGATGAGCTTCCCCGTGGGCGAACAGTTCTTCATCGATTCGGTGCGCAAGGGTTTCCAGGCGCTGCCGCCCGGGCAGCAGGAGAAATTCCGCGCCGAGGTGCAGGGCTTCATCGGCCAGGAGGCCACGCACCGCCGCCTGCACGCTCTGTACAACGCGCACCTGGAAAAGCTCGGGCTGGTGAACGACTGGGAGCCGCGGGCCCGCGATCGGCTGAAGATGATGGAAGGGCAGGATGTGCGCCACTGGCTGGGCATCACCGCCGCCAACGAGCACTTCACCGCCATCCTGGCCGACTTCATGCTGCGCAACCCCGACCTGCTGGGCGACCAGGACCCGCGCCTGAAGACCCTCTGGCTGTGGCACAGCGCCGAGGAGTCGGAGCACAAGAACACCGCCTTCGACCTGTACCAGGCGCTGGGCGGCAGCCACGCGTGGCGCCTGACCTGGATGCGCCGCGTGACCACCATCTTCCTGATGGACACGCTGCGCCAGACCATCAACAACCTGCACCACGACGGCACGTTGTGGAAGTGGAGCACCTGGAAAGGCGCGGCCAGCTACCTGTTCGGCCAGCGCGGCCTGGTGCGGCTGACTTACCAGCCCTGGCGCGCCTACTTCAAGCGCGACTTCCATCCGGACCAGCAGGAGTCCGGCGCCTCGGTGGCATGGCTGGAAGCGAACCGGCACCAGTACCAGCCCGTCGGCGCCTGACCGGCGTGAGGTGTCTCCCCGATTGCTTCAAAATCGGGGCATGCAGCACCATTACATCGCCAACGCCCCGGTGCGCTCGTCCTCCGAGCGCACCCTGCCCGTCATCGATCCGTCGGACGGCCAGCAGTACGACAGCATCCAGCGCGGCAGCCCGGAAGACATCGATGCCGCCGTGCAGGCGGCGCGCCATTGCTACGAAGGCGCCTGGAGCAAGCTGAGCGCGGCTGAACGCGGCCGCCTCATGATGCGCCTGTCGCTCAGGATCGGCGAGCACACGGAGGAACTCGCGGCCATCGAGCAGCGCGATTGCGGCAAGCCGACCAAGCAGGCCCGGGCCGACGCGGTGGCGCTGGCGCGCTACTTCGAGTTCTACGCCGGCGCCTGCGACAAGCTGCACGGCGAGACCCTGCCCTACCAGGACGGCTACACGGTGTTCACCTGGCGCGAGCCGCACGGCGTCACCGGCCACGTGATGCCCTGGAACTACCCGATGCAGATCTTCGGGCGCAGCGTCGGCGGGGCCCTCGCGGCCGGCAACGTCTGCGTGGTCAAGCCTTCGGAAGATGCCTGCCTGTCGCTGATCCGCGTGGCGCAGCTGGCCGCCGAAGTCGGCTTCCCGGCCGGTGCGATCAACATCGTCACCGGCTATGGCCACGAGGTGGGCGACGCGCTGGCGCGGCACCCCGGCATCGACCACATCAGCTTCACCGGCAGCCCCAGCGTGGGCACGCTGATCCAGCAGGCCGCCGCCGAACGCCATTGCCCGGTGACGCTGGAGCTGGGCGGCAAGAGCCCGCAGATCGTCTTTGCCGACGCCGACATCGAACAGGTGCTGCCGGTCGTCATCAACGCCATCGTGCAGAACGCCGGCCAGACCTGCTCCGCCGGCTCGCGCCTGCTGGTGGAGCAATCGCTGTACGAACCGCTGCTGGAGCGCCTGGGCGTGGCCTTCTCGAAGCTGCGCGTCGGCCCGGCGCCCATGGACCTGGACGTCGGCCCGCTGATCCGCCAGACCCAGCAGCAGCGCGTGTGGGATTTCCTGTCCGACGCGCAGCATGCCGGCATCGCGATGGTGGCCCAGGGCCAGGTGGTGGACGAGGCGCCGGAGACCGGCTTCTACCAGGCCCCGACGCTGCTGCGCGACGTGCCGGTGACGCACCGCCTGGCGCAGGAAGAAGTGTTCGGCCCGGTGCTGGCGGCGATGTCGTTCCGCAATGAAGACCACGCCGTCGAACTCGCCAACGCCACGCAATTCGGCCTGGTGGCCGGCGTCTGGACACGCGATGGCGCCCGCCAGCTGCGCATGGCGCGCAAGGTGAGGAGCGGTCAGGTCTTCATCAACAACTACGGCGCCGGCGGCGGCGTGGAGCTGCCCTTCGGCGGCGTGAAGTCCTCGGGCTATGGGCGCGAGAAGGGCTTCGAGGCGCTGTATGGGTTCACGACGCTGAAGACCGTGGCGATCAAGCACGGGTAGACGCATGGTGGGGTCGCCTGCGGCGAACCCACCCTACGAACCCGCGGGGTTGTCGGTTGTCGGTTGTCGGTTGTCGGTTGTCGGTTGTCGGTTGTCGGTGTCGTTGTAGGGTGGGATTCGCGCAGCGAACCCCACCGTCAGCCCTTGATCCGCGCCGTCTTCACCACCGCCTCCGCCATCGGCAGCAAGCGCGGAAAGAACGACAGCTGCGGCGCCATGAAGGTGGCGGCGTAGAGCTCCTCGCCGGTGGCCGGGGCCGAGCGCACCGCCACCCAGCCCACGCCGCTCAGCGTCAGGTCGTCGGACCGGCGCTCCAGTGTGAACTCGAAGCGCACGCCCGGCTGGCCGGCGAAGGAATCGCGGTCGATCTTCGTGACCGTCACCACGCCCTCGTTCGCGTAGAGCTCCTCGAACAGGCTCACCAGCTTCTCGGCCGGCAGGCCGGCCTTGAAGGTCGGCACGCGCGGCTCCTTGCTGTCGGCGCCGCGGGAGTAGAACTGCGGCCGGTTCATCAGCGCCTGGCCCGGCTTCACCGCGCCCCAGATGCGCAGCTGGTCGAGCGGCATGCCCTCCTGCGTCCAGGTGTCGTAGCTCTCGCCTTCCCACGGGTCGTTGATGCGGTTCCAGGCGTCGCTGACGTGGACCAGCAGGCTCTCGTTGACGACCTCGTCGCCCTCCACGCGGGTCATGATGCTGCAGGCCGCAAGCGCCAAGGCCAGCAGCAGGGTCGCGAGGGTCTTCATGGCTTCAGGTCGGTGAGGTAGCCGCGCACCAGGCCGGCATCGGCCGCCTTGGGCGCCATGGCCAGGTACTGCTGGAAGGCCTTCAGGGCGCCGGCGCTGTCGTTGCGCTGCTGGTGCACCAGGCCCAGGGATCGGAAGGTTTCGGCCGGCGGCTGCTTCGCCTGCGAAGCCAGGTCCAGGTCGGCCAGCGCACGGTCCGCGTCGCCGCCTTCGTCGCGCAGCCGGTAGACCTCGCCGCGCGCGTACCGCGCCTCGGTGTCCTGGCCGTCGACCGCGACCATGCGGTCGAACAGCACCAGGCTTTCCTCATACTGGCCGCGCTTGATCTCGTCCTGCAGCCAGCCGAAGCGCAGCGGCGCGATCGCCTGCCGCAGCCGCTCGGCGCCCAGCTCGCCGCCGCCGTCGCCCGCCATCTGCCGCAGCTCGTCGCGCCGGCCGGCCGTCGTGGGGTGGGTGGCGAAGATGTCGGCCCGCTGGCCGGCCTCCTGGCCGCCGGTCACCCGCAATTCGGCCAGCAGGTTCTCCCACACCAAAGGCGCCTGCCCGCCGTCGTAGCCGGCCCGCTTCATCAGGCGCATGCCCAGGCGGTCCGCGCGCGACTCGTGTTCGCGCGAGAACGCGAACATGCTGGCCGCCAGGCCGAGCTGTCCCGCCACGCTGCCCCAGCCGCCGATCAAGCCGACCAGTTGCGCGGCCAGCGCGTGGTTGCGCGCCGAGCGCATCTGCTCCAGCGTGTGGCGTTCCAGGTAGTGGCCCAGCTCGTGGCCGATCACGGCCGCCAGCTGCGCCTCGTTCTCCGCCCGCAGCAGCAGGCCGCTCCACACGATCATCATGCCGTTGGGGGCCATCATCGCGTTGAACAGGGGCATGCGCACGGTGTGCGGACGGATGTCGGGGCTGTGGGTCGGGGCCAGGCGCTTGACCAGCCCTGCCAGGTAAGCCTTCAGTCCTTCGTCCCTGAGCGTCAGCGGGCTGCGGCGCAGGCGTGCCTCCTCGCGGTCCATCAGCGCCCACAGGCCGCCCTCGTCGCTGTCCGAGGCCGGGCGCACGAAGCGGGCGGGCAGCAGGCCGTCGTCGGCTTCCGCGGCTTCGGCGGCAAGCGCCGGCAAGCCGGCCAGCGCGCCCAGCGCCAGGCAATGGCGGCAGGCCGAGCGCAGGAAGGCGCGGCGGCCGGGCGCGCCGGGTGTGCGCGGATCCAGGATCATTGCTGGCCCGGGAAGCCCTTGAGCAGGGCCTCCACGGTCTCCGTCGCCGCGCCGCCGTCGCGCAGGTCGCCCCACATGCGGTCCAGTCCGCTGAACCAGACCACGCGGCCGGTGTTCAGGTCGACCAGCGACGCATAGCCACGCTGCTCACCGCCCGGCATGAAGGCGCCGACCAGGGCCATGCCCAGCATGGTCAGCTTGCGCTCCGTGCTGGCGTAGCTGTCACGCAGGTAGGTGAAGAGCGCGTAGTCGGCGCCGGTCTTCGCCTTCAGCGGCGCCACCGCCTCGCCCAGCGACCAGTCGAGCCGGTCGCTCTTGGTCGGCAGCTTGAGGTTGCCGAAGTGGTGGATGGAAATCGCGCTGGCCACCGCCCGGTGCAGGGCAGCGACCTCGGAAAAATCATCCATCTGCGCTGCGGTCAGCTGGCTGGTGTTGACGCCCAGCCGGCCGGATTCCCTGGCCAGCGCCGCGGCCAGGTTCTTCTGGGCCTGCTCGGTCCAGTCGGCGCGCGGCTCGACCAGGCCGCCGGCGCTGATGGAGTACAGCTCCATGTCGGGCGCGACGATGACGAGCCGGGACGCGGCGGGCCGGGCAGTGAAGCCGGGAGCCAGCTTGGGCGAGGAAGGCGCCTCCTGGGCCTGGGCGGCGCCGGCCGCCAGCAGCAGGGCGAGCACGGCGGGTCGGGTGGTGCGTGCGAGGAACGCGGGCATGTGGAACTCCTGCCTCTGTGGGGGAAGACTGGCGCCGGGCGGGATCCGCAGAAAACCCGCGGCCGGAATCAGCAACAATGCGACTGTATGCAGCAGCCGCGCGCCGTCCAGAGGGTGTAACCGCGCGCCGGCAAATCAGTGCGCCGGCGCCCAGTATTCACGCAGGCGAGCGCTTTAACCAACAAAGGAGAGAGCATGCGAGTGCAGGACAAGTCGATCATCGTCACCGGCGCCGGCGGCGGCATCGGCGAGGGCATCGCCCGCCGGCTGGCCGCCGAGGGCGCCCAGGTGATCGTCAACGACATCGACGCCGCGCGCGGCGAGAAGGTGGCGGCGGCCATCAAGGCGGAAGGCGGGCGCGCCAGCTTCTTCGCCGCCGACGTCACGAAGTCGAACGAGGTCAAGGCCCTGGTGTCAGCCGCGGTACAGCGGCACGGCAAGCTCGACTTGATGGTCAACAACGCCGGCTGGACCCACCGCAACCGCCCGGCGATGGAGGTGAGCGAGTAGGACTTCGACTAGGTCTATGCCATCAACTTGAAGAGCATCTAACTGTAGACGATCCACGCGGTGCCCGCCTTCCGCGACAACAAGGGCGGCGTCTTCATCAACATCGCCTCCACCGCCGGCGTGCGGCCGCGTCCCGGCCTCACCTGGTACAACGGCTCCA
>JAQGMU010000493.1 GCA_028292195.1 Ramlibacter sp.
GGTCAAGTCCATGCATCGGTGGGGTCGCTCCGCGAACCCACCCTACCCGGACAAGTAGGGTGGGTTCGCGCCAGCGACCCCACCGTTTTCGGATCAAGCCGAAGGCTTGAGCAGGACGACCAGCGCCCCCGCCCCACCTTCATCCGCGCGCGCCTGCACGAACGCCAGCACCTCCTCCTTTTGCACCAGCCAGCCGTGCACCTTGCCCTTGAGCACCGGCGTCTTGCCGGGCGAGCCCAGCCCCTTGCCGTGCACCACCCGCACGCAGCGCATGCCCTGCCGCAGCGCCTCGCGCAGGAAGGCCGCCAGCGCTTCCCGCGCGTCCTCCGTGCGAAACCCGTGCAGGTCCAGCTCGCGCTGGATGCTCCAGTGGCCGCGGCGCAGCTTGCGGGCCACGACGATGCCGATGCCGGGACGGCGGAAGCTCATGGCCTCGTCGACTTCGAGCAGCGTGGAAGCGTCGAACTGGTCGCTGATGGCCTCCTTCAGCACCCGCTGGTCATCGAGCTGGCGCTGTGCCGGGATGGGCGCCGGCGGCTCCGGCGCGTGGTGCACGCGGCCATGCGAGGGCAGCCGTTGCACCGCGCCGGCGGCGCGTTCGAACAGGTTCTTGTCGGCGTCCAGGCGCTTCTGCTTCAGGGCCTGGGCGGCGGCCTGCTCCTTCGCAATGCGCTCGCGCTCGGCGATGTGCTTGCGCATCGCCTCCAGGTCCTGCAAGGACTTCGCTTTCACAGGAGTCCTTTCTCCGCCATCGACAGCGCCTGCCCCGGCGCGACGATCACGTGGTCCAGCACCCGCACGTCGACCAGCGCCAGCGCGGCCTTCAGCGTCTGCGTCAGGGCCTCGTCGGCGCGCGAGGGCTGCACGGTGCCGCTGGGATGGTTGTGGGCCAGCACCACTGCGGCGGCGTGATGCTGCAGGGCCTTGAGGACGACTTCGCGTGGATACACGCTGGTCTGAGTCAAGGTGCCGCGGAAGAGTTCTTCCAGCGCGATCAACTTGTTCTGGGCATCGAGAAAGAGGGCGGCGAACACTTCGTGGGGCTTGCGGGCCAGGTGCAGCTGCAGGTAATTCTTCACGGCTTCGGGCGAGCCGAACACCTCGCGCGCCTTCAGCTGCTCGGCCACCGCGCGCCGCGCCAGCTCCAGCACCGCCATCAGCTCGGCCCGCTTGGCCGTGCCGCCCAGGCCCTTGATCGTCTTCAGCTGCGCGCCCTCGGCGTGCAGCAGGCCGGCCAGGCCGTCGAAGCGCGCCAGCACCTCGCCGGCCATCTGGAACACGCCGCGGCCGACGGTGCCGGTGCGCAGCAGCAGGGCCAGCAGCTCGGTGTCGGACAGGGCGCCCGGGCCGCGCGCCAGCAGCTTTTCGCGCGGCCTGGCGTCGGGAGGAAGATCTAGAAGCGGCGGCATGGACGGTCAGGCTGGTGCAGCAAGCAGTCTAGCGGCCCGGCCGCACCCGGAACGCGTGACTTTTTCCGTCTCGACGCAGCCTATACTGCGCCCGGAAACGCATCTGTCAGGGAAGTTGCGGGAGCACGATGAAGACGCTGATCAAAAACCTGTTCGGTGGCGGACGCGAACGCAGGGCGGCATTGGAGGAGAAGATCGCCGCGGCCGATGCCCAGGGCAACCTGGCCGAGGCCATCGAAGCTCGCCGCGCGCTGCTGGCCGAACATCCCGCCAGTGCGGACACGTGGGTCACGCTGGCCGGCTGCCTGCGGCGGGACGGCAAGCAGAAGGAGGCCGTTGCGGCCTATGAGCAGGCGCTGGCGGCGGGGGCGCAACCCGCGCCCTTGCTGCTGCAGCTTGGCGCGATCCAGACCGAACTCGAAGACTTCCCGGCCGCGGAGCAGACCTTCGCCAGGCTCGTGGCACTCGACCCGCGGCATGCCGATGCACTGTGCATGCTGGGCGTGGTGACCAAGGAGCAACGCCGGTTCGAGGAGGCCACCCACCATTTCGAGCAGGCCCTGGCGCTCAACCCCGCGTTCTCCGAAGCCTATTTCAACCTCGGGTTGACGCAGTTCGAGCTGGGCAAGCTGGCGGACGCCAGCCGGAGCTTCATGCGCTGCGCCGAACTGCGCCGCGGCAAGCCCTGGACCGAGGTCAATCGCACGCTGTTCCTGGAGCGGGAGCCCTTCCCGCGTTTCGAGGCCATGGACCTGGGGGTCAACGAGATCAAGCTGCGGCACGACTGCGAGCAGCTGGCCTACCTGCTCGAGGGCGGCCAGCTGCCGCCGGGCTATTCCCGGGTGCTCGCAGACTACCGTGCGCTGCTGGGCGAAATCCGCGGCAAGGTGGACGAGAACACGCTGATGCCGTTCGACGCGTCCCAGCATCCCCTCGTGGCGCGCACCTACAAGCGCCCCGTCCACGTCGCGCAGGTGCCGCCGCCCGCGGCAGGCATCATCAACCCGGAGCTGGACTTCGAAGAGATCCAGGACCGGTACCTGGCGGCCGACCCGAACGTGCTGGCCATCGACAGCCTGCTGACGCCCGAGGCCCTGGCCGCCGTGCGGCGGTTCTGCCGCGAGAGCACGATCTGGAACAACATCAAGGGCGGCTACCTGGGCGCCTATTTCTTCGACGGGTTCTGTTCCGAGCTGCTGCTGCGCCTGGCGTGGGAGCTGCGGCAGCACATGCCGCGCGTGATCCGTGACCACCCCCTGAACATGATGTGGGGCTACAAGTGCGACTGCACGCTGCCGGGGCTGGCGGTGCATGCGGACGCCGCCGCGGTCAACGTGAACTTCTGGATCACCGAGGACGAAGCCAATCTCGACCCCGACGGCGGCGGGCTGCAGGTGTACGAGCACACCGCGCCGGGGGACTGGGACTTCAGGATGTTCAACAAGGATGCAGGCAAGATCCAGGACTGGCTGGAATCCATCGGCAGCGTGCCCACCCGCTATCCGTATCGCGCCAACCGTGCCTTGATCTTCGACTCCGACCTGTTCCATGCAACGGACAGCCCGCGCTTCCGCGAGGGCTACCTGAACCGGCGCATCAACATCACCTTGCTGTACGGCAACCGGCTGGTATGAGGGCAAAGCCATGCTGAAGTGGCTCACGGGCCGGTTCAAGCCCACAGCCGGTGCCAGCGCCACGTTGCTGGCGCAGGCGCAGGCCTTGCGCCTCCAGGGCGAGTTCGAGGCTGCCCGCCAGGCCTGCCAGGAAGTGCTGCACGATGCGCCGGGCGAGGCCAGGGCACTGGCCATGATGGCGGCGGTCTCGGCCGACCAGGGCCAGTTCGACAGCGGCCTGCAATGGGCCAGGCAGGCGCTTGCCGCAGAGCGCGACTGCATCCCCGCGCACTTCGCCCTCGGCCGCCTGTACGAGGGGGCGGAGCGCCATGCCGACGCGGAGGCGAGCTACCGCCGCGTGGTGGCGCTGGACCCGGCCCACGCAAAGGCCCATACCAACCTGGGCTGCATGCTGCATATCCAGGGCCGGCTCGACGAGGCCGTGGCCTGCTATCGCAAGGCGCTGGCGCTGGAGCCGGGGCAGCCCGAGGCGCTGCGCAACTACGCCCTGATCGCGGGCAATGGTGCGCAGCTGCAGGAGGCGCTGGAAGGCTTCGAGCGCCACGTCGCCACGCACCCCAGGGACGCCGGCGCCCATTACCAGCTGGGACACCTGTACCTGCAGCACGTGGACTACGAGCGGGCCGAGGCGTCGTACCGGCGCGCCATCGCGCTGGAGCCGGAGCAGGCGGAGTTCCATTTCTCGCTGGCGCAATTGCTCCTGGTGCTGGGCCGTTACGCGGAAGGCTGGCGTGAGTACGAATGGCGCTGGCGCATGGAGCGCTTCAACGGCAGCATGCTGCGCTTCCCGCAGCCGCGCTGGGACGGGCGCCGGCTGGAAAACGGAACGCTGCTGGTACACGGCGAGGCCGGCTTCGGCGACCTGTTCCAGTTCGTGCGTTACGTGCGGCTGGCGGCGCAACGCTGCGCGCGCGTGATCGTCGAGTGCCAGCCCGCGGCTTGTGCGCTGATCGCCGGTGTGGAGGGGGTGTCGCAGGTGGTCCCGCAAGGCGCCGACTTGCCGGCATTCGATGCGCACATCCCGCTGATCGCATTTCCGGGCGTGTTCGAGTCCACGCTGGACACGCTGCCGTGGCCCGGCCCATATATCCATGCCGACCCCGAACGCGTGCAGCTGTGGGCCGCCCGGGTCGCGGCCGCCGTGCCGCGTGCGCGCAAGGTGGGGCTGGTCTGGTCGGGCGACACGACCAATGCCTACAACCGCGACCGGGCGGTGACCCTGCAGAAGCTGGGTCCGCTGGCGCAAGCGGCGAGCGTGAGCTTCTTCAGCCTGCAAAAGGGCGGGCCGGAGACGCAGTCCGGCCCGGTTCCGGCCGGCATGCACTTCGTCGACCTGACCGCCGACCTGCGCGACTTTTCGGACACCGCAGCGCTGCTGACCCAGCTCGACCTGGTCATCTGTGTCGATACGGGCGTGGCCCACCTTGCCGCCGCCATGGGGCGTCCGACGTGGGTGCTGCTGGCGTTCTCGCCGCCCTGGCGCCACCACGTGGACCGCAGCGACAACCCCTGGTATCCCGGCGCCATGCGGCTATTCCGCCAGCAGGCGCAGGGGGACTGGAGCCTGGCCGTGCAGCAGATGACCCAGGAGCTGATCGCCTGGGCGGCGTCCCGGTCCGGCCAGGTTCCTACAATGGAGGCCAGTTGATCGGCACTTCCATGAGCACTTCCCCCGTCCGGGTCCACCCGGGCTCCTTCCTCACGCTGCACTACCGCCTGGCCGGTCCGGACGGCGACATCATCAATACCTTCGCCGACAAGCCGGCGACGCTGACCCTCGGCACCGGCGAGCTGGCGCCCGCCGTGGAACAACGGCTGCTGGGGCTGGAGGAGGGCGCACGGGCGCAATTCGAGATCCCGGCGGGCCAGGCCTTCGGCGAGCGCAACCCGGACATGGTGCAGTGGGTCGCCCGCAAGCTGCTGGTGCAGATGGGCGATCCCGATGAGACTTATTCGGTCGGCGACGTGGTGCAATTCCCCACGCCCGACGGCATGGGCCAGTACGCGGGCGCTGTGCGCGAGCTGGGCGCGGACAGGGACGGCGACGGCAAGCCCGACGCCGTGCTGTTCGACTTCAACCACCCGCTGGCCGGCCAGCCGGTGACCTTCGAAGTGCAACTGATCGGGGTGCTGTGATGGGGCCGGAAGAAATCCTGCTGGCCGAGCCGCGCGGCTTCTGCGCCGGCGTCGACCGCGCCATCGACATCGTGGAGCGGGCGCTGACCAAGTTCGGCCGGCCCATCTACGTGCGCCACGAGATCGTGCACAACACCTTCGTCGTCAACGACCTCAAGTCCAAGGGCGCCATCTTCATCGAGGACCTGGCCGACGTGCCGCCCGGCGCCACGCTGGTGTTCTCCGCCCACGGCGTGAGCAAGGCGGTGCAGGAGGAGGCGGCAGCGCGCGGCTTCAACGTGTTCGATGCCACCTGCCCGCTGGTGACCAAGGTGCACGTCGAAGTGGCCAAGCTGGCCAAGGAAGGCTACGAGTTCATCATGATCGGCCACAAGGGGCACCCCGAGGTCGAGGGCACTATGGGCCAGCTCGATCACGGCATCCACCTGGTGGAAGACGTGGCCGACGTCGCCCGGGTGCAACCGGCACAGACCGACAGGCTGGCGGTGGTGACGCAGACCACGCTGTCGGTGGACGACGCCGCCGAGATCTCGGCCGCCATCAAGCAGCGCTTTCCCAGCATCCGCGAGCCCAAGCAGCAGGACATCTGCTACGCCACCCAGAACCGGCAGGACGCCGTCAAGCTGATGTCGCGGGTGGTGGACGTGCTGATCGTGGTGGGCAGCCCCACGAGTTCCAACAGCAACCGCCTGGCCGAACTGGCGCGCAAGCTGGGCGTGCCGAGCTACATGGTCGACAGCCCGTCGGAACTGCAGGCGCAATGGCTCGAAGGCAAGCCGCGCGTCGGCCTCACCGCCGGCGCCTCCGCGCCCGAGGTGGTGGTGCGCGAGGTGGTCGACCGCATCAAGGCGATGGGCGCCGTCTCCATCCGCAAGATGGACGGGATCCAGGAGACGGTGAAGTTCCCGCTGCCCAAGGGATTGAAGCTTTGAACTGGCACGCCGCCATCGACGCCGCCGCTGCGCGCTTCGCCGGCGACGGCCGCGGCTTCATCCGCCGCACGCCGTTGTGGCAGCTGCCCGGCGCCGCCCTCGGCGTCGATTGCAAGGAGGTCTGGCTGAAGCTGGAGCACCTGCAGGCGAGTGGCAGCTTCAAGACGCGCGGCATGTACAACCGGCTGCTGGCCAACCCGATTCCGTTCGGCGGCGTGATCGTCGCGTCGGGCGGCAATGCCGGCATCGCGACGGCGGCCGCCGCCAAGGCCCTCGGTGTTCGCTGCGAGGTATTCGTGCCCACCGTCAGCAGTGCGGCCAAGCAGGCCAAGCTGCGCGAGCTGGGGGCCAAAGTGGTGGTGACCGGCGCGGTCTACGGCGAGGCGCTGGAAGCCTGCCTGGAACGCCAAAGCGTCACCGGCGCGCTCATGACCCACGCCTACGACCAGCCCGAAGTGGTGGCCGGCGCGGGAACGTTGGCGCAGGAGATCGAACAGCAGGGCGGCCGCGCGCCGGACAGCGTGCTGGTGAGCGTCGGCGGCGGCGGCCTGATCGCCGGCATCGCGGCATGGTTCGAAGCGCGCAGCCGCGTGATCGCGCTGGAGCCGGAGCTCGCGCCGACCTTGTTCCGTGCGCGGGAAGCCGGCGCGCCGGTCGACGTCGCCGTGAGCGGCGTCGCGGCCGATTCGCTGGGCGCCAAGCGCATCGGCGCGATCGCCTGGGAGATCACGCAACAGCTCGTGCCGCAGGCCCTGCTGCTGCCGGACACGGCCATCCGCGCGGCGCAGCTGGCGCTGTGGAAGGACTTCAAGCTGGCAGTGGAGCCCGCCGCGGCGCTGGGCTTGGCCGCGCTGCAAGCGGGCACCTACCGCCCGGCGCGGGACGAGACCGTTTGCCTGGTCATCTGCGGCGCCAACCTGGACCCCGCGACGCTCGCCTGAGAATGGTGCGCAGCAAAGCTGCACACCCTAAGGGAACCGGGCACCGAGGATCGGTAGGGTGTGCGGCTTTGCTGCGCACCGTGCGGCGCACATCTCACTCGCAGCTGACCATCCACGGCACGCCGAACTTGTCTTTCAGCATGCCGAAGTGGCCGCCCCAGAATGGCGGCGCGAAGGGCATCATCACCTGGCCGCCGGCGGCCAGCGCGTCGAACACCTTGCGCGCCTGGTCCGCGCCCTGCTTGATCCAGACCGACACCGAGAAGCCGCTGAAAGCCCCCGCCGGCTGGCCGGGCGGCATGTCGCTGCCCATGATCTGGGCGCCGTCGGCTTCCACCGTCGCGTGCATCACTTTCTGCTTCCAGTTCGCCGGCAGCTCCTTGCCGTCCATCGGCGAGCCCTCGTAGCGCATGATGGTGGAGACCTTGCCGCCGAGGCACTTGGCGTAGAAATTCAGGGCCTCCTCGCAATTTCCGTTGAAGCTCAGGTAGCAATCGATCTGCATGGCCATGGGGTCCTCCTGGGGTGGGCGACCATGGTACGCAGCCTGCCGAATAAAATCACGCAAATGCTCGACATCAACCTGCTACGCAAAGACCTGCCCGCCGTGATCGCCCGGCTGGAGACGCGCAAATCGCCCCAGGCCTTCCTGGACGTGGAAGCCTTCCAGCGCCTGGAAGCCGAACGCAAGACCATCCAGACCCGCACCGAAGAGCTGCAGGCGCGACGCAACCAGTTGTCCAAGCAGATCGGCCAGCTCAAGGCCAAGGGCGAATCGGCCGACGCCGTGATGGCCGAAGTGGCCCAGGCCAAGGTCGAACTGGAGCAGTCGGCCGCGCGGCTGGAGCAGATCCAACCTGAGATTCAGGCGCTGTTGCTGGCGGTGCCCAACCTGCCGCATCCGAGCGTGCCGGTGGGTGAAGACGAGAACGGCAATGTGGAAGTGCGCAAGTGGGGCACGCCGCGCAAGTTCGACTTTCCGGTGAAGGACCACGTGGACGTCGGCGAGCCGCTGGGCCTGGATTTCGCTACCGGCGTGAAGCTCAGCGGCACCCGTTTCACCGTGATGAAGAACCAGATCGCCCGGCTGCACCGCGCGCTTGCCCAGTTCATGCTGGACACCCAGACCCAGGAGCATGGCTACATCGAGTGCAACACGCCCTACATCGTCAACGAGGCGACGCTGCGCGGCACCGGCCAGCTGCCCAAGTTCGAAGGCGACCTGTTTGCGGTCCGCAAGGGCGGCCAGGAAGGCCTGGCCTCGGAGGAGCAGCATGCGCTGTACCTGATCCCAACCAGCGAGGTGACGCTGACCAACTTCGTGCGCGACGAGATCGTGCCGGAGGCGCAGCTGCCGCTGCGGCTGACGGCACACACGGCCTGCTTCCGCTCGGAAGCGGGCAGCGCCGGCCGCGACACCCGCGGCATGATCCGCCAGCACCAGTTCGAGAAGGTCGAGATGGTGCAGATCGTGCACCCGGAGAAGAGCTACGAAGCGCTGGAGGAGATGACCCGCCACGCCGAGGCGATCCTGCAGAAGCTGGGCCTGCCTTACCGCGTGGTGCTGCTGTGCACGGGCGACATGAGCGTCGGTTCGGCCAAGACCTACGACCTGGAGGTCTGGCTGCCGGCGCAGGACACCTACCGCGAAATCAGCTCCGTTTCCAACTGCGAAGCCTTCCAGGCCCGGCGGCTGCAGGCGCGCTTCAAGAACGCGCAAGGCA
>JAQGMU010000514.1 GCA_028292195.1 Ramlibacter sp.
GAAAGGTCCTGCCAGGTATCGCCCACGTGCTCGACGCTGGCAACCAGGTAGCCTTCGCGCGCCATCGCCTGCGCCAGCGTGGCAAAGCCGATGTAGATGGAGGCCGTGCCATGGCTGATCACGATGAGGCCCTTGAATTTCGACTCCGGTGCTCCGTTGATGGCCACAGTCTGCGGAAACGGCCCCATGGGGATCACCCGGGCCGCATCAGGCGTCGGGTAATAGAGCGCGAAGTGGGCCGGCTTGCCATCCGCTCCGTTGGCGCTCACGGTCATTTGGCGAAATCCCGCCTGGGCGGCGTTGGCGGCTGGCTGCATCATCGTGAGGCAGGCCTCTGCCATGTCAAGCGGGAGGGCACGAAAACCAAGGATGGAGCGGGCAAGCATGGATGGATACCTTTCGGGTTGGGCTGTGCTGCAGGGGAAGCGCAGGCGAAGTATCCAAGTGCGTTAACGCGCCGTCGCTGACCGTGCGACGAAATAGCGGTCTGGCGGCGCCAGATGCAGAAATGGGCCGTAAAGAATCGGGCGGCGCCGCGATGTCTGGTTCCGGGTCGAAAGCTGCCCTCGCCGAGCATTGGGATACGCTCGAAACCATTACGGCTCGAGCCGAATGGAAGAATGCCAACCGCAAGTTCTGGCCGCCATGCCGCCGCGCTCCAGTCCCCGTCTGGGGTCTCATCCGGAGGAATGCATGTCGAACCACCTCGAACGCAACAAGCAGAACGTCCTCGCGTTCTATGAGCTGATGTTCAACGACTGCCGGCCCCGGGAGGCGATCGAGCGACATGCCGGCGCAACGTATATCCAGCACAACCCTGGCGTCGGCGACGGCAAGGAAGCCTTCATCGACTACTTCGAGCGGATGGCGCGCGCGTTCCCAGGCAAGCGGGTCCACTTCAAGCGCGTGATTGCCGAAGGCTCTTACGTGGTCCTCCACTGTCCTGGCCTTCATCCGTCAGCGGAAGACCGCGGGTGGTCCGGTCCGGCAGCAGATGCGCAAGGCGGTGGCGAGCGTGCAGGCGATGCCGGAGATGGAGGCGTTCTTCGCGGCGCAAGGCGCGACGGCATTGGAGGCAAGCCCGGGGGAATTGGAGAGGATGACGCGAGAGGAACTGGCGAAGTGGGGAGCGGTGGTGAAGGACTCGGGGATGAAGATCGACTGAAGCGAGCCGCGCCTAGGGGAAACCCTCTGGCGGCATGCCGACACCTCATTTACAAACCTATCGGTCGGTTTGTAAATTGCAGAAACTCCACTTCCTCTAGCCATGATTCATAGCTCCCCGCCCACGGACAGCTTCGCCGCCATTCGCGACGTCGACGAACTGATCCGAGCTATCGATGACCGGAATTGCACTCCCGGCTGGGTGCCCCGTGCCAAGCCGCTGATGTGGGCCAGCCCGCGCTCCGCCTTCGTACCGGTGCACTGGCGCTATGCCGAGATCCGGCCAGCGCTGGTCGCGGCAGGGCGCGTGATCGGGACCGACCTCGCGGAGCGCCGCAACTTTGTCTTGCGCAATCCGGTCCCCGGCAACGACTTTGCAACCACGAACACGCTCGTGGGCGCGTACCAATCCATCCTGCCAGGCGAACGTGCCCGCTCTCACCGCCATTCGTCGCACGCCATGCGCATCATCATCGAGTCACGCGGGTCCTACTCGGTCGTGAACGGCAAGCGTCACCCGATGGAAACCGGGGACATCGTGCTCACGCCCGGGGGCAGTTGGCACGGCCACGGGCACGACGGCGCCGAGCAGGCCTTCTGGTTCGACTGCCTCGACCTTCCGCTCGTGCACCTGCTCGAGCCCATGAATACGGAGGAGCACCCGGCCGGATGGGAGGCCGACGCGCAGGAAGATCCCGATTCCTCGATGCGCATCTCCCACGAGAGCGTGTTGCAGCAGTTGGCACGGGCGGACGACACCGATCGTCTCTTCGGTCGCACGATCGATGTCAGCTCCGAAACGATGCGCACGATCACCATCAAGGCGCATCAATGGAAGGCTGGCTGGAGCAACCAGCCCTACCGCCAATACGCGAACCAGATCTACGTCGTGCTCGGTGGCAGCGGTGTCAGCGAGGTAGGCGACCAGCGGTTCGAGTGGGCCTTGGGTGACGTCTTCGTGGCGCCGCTCGCAACCCGCGTGGCGCACACCGCCCGCGAGGACGCGTTGCTGGTCGCGCTGAGCGACGAGCGCTTGATGAAGTTCTGCGGCTTCCACCGGCTGGAAGTCGCCTGAGAAGGAACAGTTTCCATGGAAAAGCATCAGGATGATGCCCCCGTCATCGTTGTCGGCGGCGGTCTCGGCGGCGTTGCCACAGCGCTGGCCCTTGGCCAGCAAGGGCGCAAGGTTCGACTGCTGGAGCAGTCCGCCGAAATCGCGCCGATCGGCTACGGGGTCCAGATCGGCCCCAACGTACTGCCGATGCTCGCCCGACTTGGCCTGGAGGAGGAAGTCCGGCAGGCCGCCTACCTGCCTGACGACCTGCTGCTGCTCGACGCCTACACCGGAAACCAGTTGTTCCGCATCCCGCTGAAGGGCTCAGCCTTCGAGCAGCGTTTCGCGGCTCCGTACATCGCAATCCATCGCGTCGACCTGCATGAGATCCTGTTGCGCGCATGCCGGCGCCTGCCGAACGTAGACCTCAACCAGGCCATCACCGTCGAGAGCTTCAGGCTGCAAGACGATGCCGTGAGCGTGCAAGCTGCCGGCGGGCGCACCATCACCGGCAGTGCGCTGGTCGCGGCGGACGGCCTGCGCTCCAAGCTTCGCACCCAACTGCATCCGACGGACATCTGGCGCGACACCGGCTACGTTGCGCACCGGACGATCGCTCAACGCGAGCACGCGCCGCAACGCATGCGCGATCGCACCGGCGTGACGATGCTGACGGGCGACGGCTTCCACGTCATCTACTACCCCCTGCGCGGCGGCAGCGAGATCAACATCGTGGGAGTGTTCCAGGTGCCGGGCGCGCTGGAGCCGGACACCCCGGCCTATCAGCGACACATTGCCCAACTGATCGACTCGGCAACCGCGGAAGTGCACGACGTCGTCGGCGTGCTGAACATGACCCGACGCTGGTCGATTGCGGACCGCGAGCCGGTGCGCCGCTGGCACCAGGGCCGCATGACGCTGATCGGCGACGCGGCGCATGCGACGCTGCAGTCCCTTGCGCAGGGCGCAGGGATGGCGCTGGAAGACGCAGTCACGCTGGCGGAGCTGATGGCCGGCCAGCCAGATGACCCTTCGCGAGCCTTCGCGCAGTTCGAACGCCAGCGCTTTCTGCGGACGACCCGCGTCGTCCTGGAATCCCGCTCCCTCTGGCAGATGTACCACTGTGGTGGCGTGGAGGCCGAAGTGCGCAACCAGCAGTTGCAGGAGCGCACGACGGAAGACTACTACCGCTGCCTTGGCTGGCTCTGGAATCCCTCGAAGGAAGGAAAATGAAACTCTGTCGATTCAATGGCGACCGACTCGGACTGGTCGAGGGCGACAAGGTCCTGGATGTCAGCGCCGCTGTGGAGGCTTTGCCGGCGGTGCGGTGGCCCGTGCCTCTCGGTGACCCCTTGGTGAAACACCTTGAGCAACTGCTTCCGGCGGTGCAGCGCGCGCGTGCCGGAGCGCGCACGCTGCCCCTTGCAGAAGTCCGCTTGTCCAGTCCCCTCACCAATCCCAGCAAGGTCATGGCGGCGCCGGCCAACTATCGCCTGCATGTCGAACTGGACACGAAGGACGCGGGCGTCGACCAGGGCGTGCACCGCAAGGCGCTCGAGGGAGTGGAACGCCCGACCGAGAAGTACGGGCTGTTCCTGAAAGCGACATCGGCGATCGCGGGTCCCGCGGAGGGCGTCCAGGTGATCCTGCCTGACCGCCGCACTGACCACGAGTTGGAGCTTGCCGTCGTCATCGGGAAGGCGGGGCATTCGATCCCGCGTGAGAAGGCAATGGACCACGTGGCCGGCTATTGCATCGGGCTGGACATGACGGTACGTGGGTCGGAGGATCGCAGCTTCCGGAAGTCCGCCGACAGCTACACCGTCCTGGGCCCCTGGTTCGTCACGGCCGACGAGATCCCCGATCCGCATGCTTTGCAGATGTCGCTGTGGGTCAACGGAGAGCGTCGGCAGCATAGCTCCACCGGGGCGATGACGATCGATATTCCGGACCTGATCGCGATCGCTTCGTCGATGTACACGCTTTATCCGGGTGACGTCATTCTCACCGGTACGCCCGAGGGAGTGGGACCGGTCGTGCCGGGTGACGTCGTGAAAGTCGGCTGCGAAGGCATAGGCGAAATGACCTTTGCCGTCACGGCGCACGCTTGAGGCACGCCATGAAAGACGACGCCGCATCGCAGGGCCGCCGCCCGCAGCGCCGCACGCAGGAGGAGCGCACGCAGCAGACGCAGGAAAAGCTGCTCCGCTCCGCCATCGAGTTGCTCAAGAAGCGCCGCTACGTGGGCCTGCGCACCATCGATGTCGCGGAACATGCCGGCCTCTCGAAGGGCGCCAGCACCCACCACTTTCCGACCAAAGACGCCCTGGTGCTTCGCGCGCTCGAAGAGGTATACCGCTACACCCAGGAACGGGCGCTCAAGCGCATTGCGAGTGCCGGCTCCACTACGCGGGACCTGCTCGACGCCCTGGTGGAGGACAGCAAGGCGTTCTTCCTGAGCGACGACTTCCTGCTCTCGCTCGACCTGGTGATGGTGGACCCCAAGTCGGACCTTGGTACGCAGGTGAAGGCGCTCGCTCGCGCCTATCGGTTGCCGGTCGAGCAAGCGTGGGTCGAGGCCCTTGTGCGCGCGGGACATTCGCCCCGGCAAGCGGAACACGTCGTTCGACTCACCTTTGCCCTCGCACGCGGATTCGGAATCCGGCAATTGATCGCCGGCCCCGAGGCTGCGGCCGACGAGTTGATGGATAGCTGGCTCAGCACTGCTGCAACCCTGTTGGCGGCGGATTCGCCGTCGCTTCGCAAGAGTTCCAAAAAACGCATGGAGACCCAATGAAAGTTCTTTCCGTCCTGCCCCTCGGCCGTCGTGCAGTTCTTCAGCGGCTTGCTGCTGCAGGCGCCGTTTTCTGCGCGCCGATCCACGCGCTGGCGCAAGCTGCACGTCGCATCGTCGTGGGCAGCCCGCCGGGGGCCCTGGGGGACGTCCTGGCGCGCCTGGTCGCGCAAAAGCTGGGCGATGCCACGGGGCAGACCGCGATCGCCGACAACCGCCCGGGTGCGGCCGGGGCAATCGCGGCCGAATTCGTGGCGCGGGCGCCCGGTGACGGGAACACTCTGCTGGTGGCACCCGATGCGGTGATGGTGGTCAATCCCTTCGTGTATCCGAAGTTGCCCTACGACCCGGTGAAGGATTTCAAGCCGGTCGCACTGCTCGGAAAGGCTTCGCTGGTCCTCATCGTGAGTCCGAAGCTGAATGTCAAGAGCCTCACCGAATTCGTACAGCTTGCCAAGGCCAAGCCCAAGGCCGTCGACTTCGGCAGTGGCGGTGCCGGGCACCCCACGCACATCGTGATGGAACTGTTGGCCAACCGCCTGGGAATCCAGCTCACGCACGTCGCCTACAAGGGCACGTCGCCGGCCATCCAGGGCCTGCTGGGGGGCGAGGTGGGCGCCATGATCAGCGGCGTCGTGGAGGCCATGCCACACATCAAGGCCGGCACGGTGATCCCCCTTGCGGCCAGTGGTCCCGCGGCCAAGGAGATATTTCCTGCATTGCCGCAGTTCAAGGACTTCCACGAAGACCTGGATGTGTCCGTCTGGTTCGGCGTGTTCGCGCCTGCATCGACCTCCCGGGAGACGGTTGCCTCACTGAACTCGGAGATCAACAAATCGCTGCAGCAGCCGGACGTGCAAAAGAAGCTGAGCGACTACGGACTCATGCCCACTCCGCTGCCACCTTCGGAACTCGAGAAGGTGGTGCGGCAGGACCTTGCGCGCTTCGGTCCCCTGGTGAAGTCGCTCGGTCTCGTGGCGAACTGACCATTACCGGATTGTTCAAGGAGAGACGCCAAGTGAAATCCGTTCTATCCAGCCTCCGCTGCGTCGCCTGTCTCGCGCTCGCCCTGGCGGCAACTGCCACATTGGCGCAGCCCTACCCGGACAAGCCCATCCACATCGTGGTGCCGTTCGCCGCAGGCGGCGGCCTGGACGGAGCCGCCCGCAAGCTCGGCCAGGCACTGTCCGCGCGCATGGGACAGCCTGTCGTGGTGGAAAACAAGCCCGGTGGCAACGGCATCATCGCGACGACCTATGTGGCGCGGGCCAAGCCCGATGGCTACACGCTGTACCTCACGGTCACTACGCCCTACTCGATGCTGCCGTCGCTGTACAAGCGGCCGCTCGGATACGACCCGGAGAAGGACTACACCGCCGTGGCGCTGGTGGCGGAATTCCAGACCGTCTTCTTCGCCAACCCGGCGAAGAACATCAAAACCATGGGCGACTATGTCCAATTCGCCAAGTCCAACCCCGGCAAGCTTACCTACGCATCCACAGGGTCAGCGCAAATCCTGACGCTGGCAACCGAGCTGTTCAAGTCCAAGGTCGGCGCGGATCTCCTGCAGGTGCCGTTCCAGGGTTCGGCGCCGGCGCTGCAGGCCGTCGTGGCAGGCGACGTCGACTCCGCGCTGCTTGACGCCGGCGGCGCCGCGCCATTCATCCAGTCCGGCAAGCTGACCGGGCTGGCGGTGCTGGGCAACAGCCGGATCTCCGCGCTCCCGGACGTGCCCACTTTGCAGGAAGCGGGAGTAAGCGGAGTTGACATCCCGATGATCTGGATCGGCATCGTGGGTCCCGGCGGGTTGCCGCAAGCGGTGGTGGCGAAGCTCAACGCGGAGATCAACGAGGTGCTGAGAACGCCCGACATGCGGTCCTTCCTGGCGGGAGCTTCGCTCACGCCCCTTGCCAGCACGCCGCTGCAGATGGATGCGCAGATCCGGTCGGACCGCAACACCTGGGGCGCGGTTGTCCGCCGACTGGGCTTGCAGCTGGAGTGAACATGGAACTGGAGCTCAGGGCGCTGCTGGTCAAGGAGCGGCTGCACGAACTGGAAATGGCCTACTGCCGGGGGGTGGACCGTCGTGACGCAGCGCTGCTGCAATCCATCTTCTTCGATGACGCGGTCGAGGAGCACGGTCAGATGTATCGCGGCACGGCGGCAGAGTTTGTCCGGTGGGCCATCGAAGAATTCCTGCCGCAATGGGACATCACCGCCCACTACGTGTTGAATGAGTGGTACCGCGTCGACGGCGACCGGGCCGAAGGCGAAACGCATCGCATTTCCTACCATCGGCAGCGACAAAATGGCGGTTTGCATGAAGTAATCGCCGCCTGCCGGACCTTCAACCGTTACGAGTGCCGCGATGGCGTCTGGAAGATCAGTTACCGGGGCGTTTCGCGCGATTGGGTGACCGAGCACACGGGTGTCGAGGCGCTGTACCACGGCAAGTTCGAAATGGAGCCGAGTCGGCCGGATGCCTCGGACATTTCGTACCAGGTCCTGTCGATGTTTCTGCGCGGGCAACGGATGTAGGGGCACAGAAGAAGTGATGCAGACCAAGTTTCTAGACATCGACGGGGGCTCAAATTCCCTGGATCACCGGATGAAAGTCACCAAGTAGCGGTTGTATCCGGAGGAGTGATTCGAACAGGCTTGCCAGGGTGCCGGCGCGCGGTGCGGGTCGGAAGGCCCAGGCTTTACTCCATCATTTCACATATGTGAAATGGTTATTCACATGCATGCATGATGCGGGTAAAGTGACTCCATGGCCAGCAGCAACGTCAAGTCCGCCGTCCGCGTGTTTGAAGTCCTCGAACTCTTCGACACGCTTCGCCGCGACGCGAGCTTGAGCGAAATCGCTCGCGAACTGGGCTACCCCGCTTCCAGCACATCGATGCTGCTGCAGAGCATGGTGGAATGCGGCTACCTCTCACAGGGGGAGAAGCGCACTTTCCGGCCCACGCCCCGGGTCAAGCTGCTGGGCGCCTGGATAGCGCCGGTGCTCGACCCGAACGGTCCCGTGATCTCGATGATGGAGTGGCTCGGCTCGCAATGCGGCCAGGCCGTGGTGCTTGCCACGCCGGAGAGCATGCAGGTGCGCTACATCCGCGTGGTGCCGGCCACCGGCACGCTGCGAATGCACGTGACGCCCGGCGCGGTGAGGCCCTTGCCGACCTCGGGTTTCGGCCGCCTGTTCATGTCGCGCATGGCGGATGAAGAGGTCGAGCGCATCGTGAGTGCGCACAACGCGCAGTCCGCGCACGATGCGGCCCGGCTGGCCCCGGCCGCGGTACGCCGCGACCTGCAGGGCATCCGCGCGGCCGGCTGCGCGGTGTCTTACGACAAGGTCAGCCCCGGCGCCGGCGTGGTGGCCGTCCACATTCCCACCGCGCCGATCGAATCACCGTTGGCGGTCGGTATCGGCGCGCCCAGTGCCCTGATCAAAAGCAATGCCACGGCCTACGCCACGCTGCTGCGCAGCGCGGTGCAGCGTTACTGCGGCGCCGGCGAAGCCTCTTCAAGGAGCGGGCGCGGCACGCGCCAGGCCCTGGGCACCGCATGATCACATTCGGCACCCAGGCCCAGGCGGCAGCGAAGCGACGGGCCATTCCCGCGATGGGTGTGACGTTCCACAAGGCCGAATGGATGGAGAGCGGCCAGGACCCCGTGCTCTCGCCGACGGTGTCGCTGCTCGAGCAGCCGGCGGGTTTTGAATTCATGCCGCACTTCCACCAGCAGAACCAGTTCCAGGTCTTCGTCGGCGGCTCGGGGGCGATCGGTGCGCATGCGCTGGCGCCGGTGGTGGTTCACTATGCTGGCGCGTACACCGCCTACGGCCCGCTGGTGGCCGGCCCGCTGGGCATCCAGTACTTCACGATGCGTCCGGTCGCCGAGTCCGGCTTCATCCCGGTGGCGGAGCATCGCGAGAGGATGATCCGGGGGCCAAAACGCCACGCGCAGTCCCGGCAGATCGCCATTTCAACACCCGAGGCCATGCGCCGCCTCGACGAAATCGACGATTCGTTCGTGATTCCCCTGGGCGACGACGGCATGGGCGCGCGGTTGCTGCGCATGCCGCCGGGCCACTCGCTCGAGTTGGAGCATCCGCCCGGATGCCAGGGCCAGTTCATTTTCGTGCTGGAGGGTGCCGTGGACCTGGCGGGGCGCGAACTCGCGCGCTGGGAACAGCTCCATGCGACGCGCGACGAACCAATTCCCCGCCTGACCGCCAGCGCCGCCGGCGCCGAACTGCTGTGCCTGTCGGTGCCGCACCAGGCCGATCCCTACCGCTGAAGGACCCGCCATGACCAGCCCTGCCGGCCACGGCCCGCTTGCCGGAATCCGCATCCTGGACATGACCACCGTCATGCTGGGCCCGTACGCGACGCAGATGCTCGGCGACTATGGGGCCGACGTGGTGAAGATCGAGTCCCCCGGCGGCGACTCGACGCGGGCCACCGGTCCCGCGCTGGAGGTCGGGATGGCGGCGGCATTCATCGGCGCCAACCGGAGCAAACGCTCCATCGTGCTCGACCTCAAGCAAGCCGCGGCGCGCGAAGCCTTGATGGTGCTGATCGACACTGCCGACGTGCTGATCTACAGCATGCGCCCGCAGAAGATGGCGGCACTCGGGCTGGCCCCGGCGGTGTTGCGCGCGCGCAATCGCAAGCTGGTCGTCGTGGCGATCCACGGCTTCGCCCAGGGCGGGCCGTACGCGGGCCGGCCGGCCTATGACGACATCATCCAGGGCCTGTCGGGGCTGGCCTCGCTGAACGAGCTGCAGGGCGGCGAGCCTTCGTACGTCCCGACGGTGATCGCCGACAAGGCTTGCGCGCTTTACGCGACGCAGGCGGTGCTGATCGCGCTGGTCGCCCGCGGCGCGCAGGGCGAAGGCTCGTACGTCGAAGTCCCGATGCTCGAGGCGATGGTGAATTTCACGCTGGTCGAGCATTTCTACGGCCAGCACTTCCGCCCGCCCCTGGGAGAAGCCGGTTACTCGCGCCTGCTCACCGTGTGGCGGCGTCCCTACCCGACCACCGACGGGTACGTCTGCATCGTCCCGTATTCCGACCAGCACTGGCACCGGTTCTTTGCCGAAGCGGGCCAGCCCGAGTACATGCAGGACGACCGGTTCCGCACGATGGCCGCGCGCACCCGCCACATCGACACGCTGTACGCCGAGCTCGCGCGCTGCGTCGCCCTGCAAACCACGTCCCATTGGCTGGCCGCCTGCGCAAGGCTCGACATCCCCGCCGCGCCCTACAACCGGCTGGCCGACCTGGAACGCGACCCCCAACTCGCGCAGACAGGCTATTTCACCTCGATGCAGGACCCCGCCATGGGGACCATCGTCACGCCTGCCGCGCCGCTGAAATTCGATGGCGCCACTGCCCGGCACACCCTCCCGCCGCGACTGGGCCAGCACACCACCGAAGTGCTGCAACAGGCCGGCTTCGCTGCGTCCGACATTCAGCGCCTGCTCGAATGCGGCGCTGCCAAGCAATCCACCCACCGGGAGACAACTGAATGAACACCATCGATCGCCGCACCGTCGTGGGCTTGTCGCTCGCGGCCATCGCTCCCCTTGGCTGGGCCCAGGGCGACTGGCCGGCCAAGCCGATCGCCCTCATCCTCGGCTTCCCGCCAGGCGGCCCCAATGATCTGGTGGCCCGTGCAATGGGACTGCGACTGACCGAGCAGCTCAAGCAGCAGGTCTTGATCGAGAACCGGCCGGGCGCCAACGGGAACATCGCGGCGAGCGCGGTGTCGCGGGCGGCGCCCGACGGCTATACCTTTCTCTATAACAGCTCTTCGCTGGCACTGAGTCCAGCGCTGTACAGCAAGAACATCGTCGACCCCCGCAAGGACCTCGTGCCCGTCAACGGCACCGCGGCGCTGCCGCTGGTCTGCGTGGTGGAAGCGTCGTTCCCCGCGAACAATTTCCGTGAATGGGCCGCCTACTTGCGAGCCAACCCCGGCAAGTTCAACTACGGCAGCCCCGGCGCCGGCAACCTGGCTCATGTCGCCGCAGCGATGGTCCTCAAGGCCAATGGACTGGACGCTGTCCATGCGCCCTACAAGGGCAGCAGCGAAGCCCTGCAGGGCCTGATCGGCGGCTCGACCCAGTTCCAGTTCGACTCGGTCAATTCCCCGCTCACCTTGATCAAGTCGGGCAGGCTGAAGCCGCTGTTCGTCACGTCGGCCCAGCGGTCCCCGGTGCTGCCCGATGTGCAGACCCTGGTCGAGGGGGGCTCGCGCCCGATCGACGCGGCGGCCTGGCAAGGGGTGATGGCGCCGCCGAAGACGCCGCCCGCGATCGTGCAGCGCATGAGCGCGGAGATCGCCAAGGCCATGGCCAGCCCGGAAATGAAGGCCGCGCTCGCCTTGCAGGGCGCCTACTCCATCGCCAGCACGCCGGAACGCTACGCCGCTTTCTTCAGCGACGAGATGGAGCGCTACAAGAAAACAGTCGACGAGCTCGGGCTCAAGCTCGATTGAAAGGAAGATCATGAACTTCGCCTTGACACCTGAGCAAGAGTCGATCCGCGACGCGATCTTCAAGGTCTGTGCCCGCTTCGACGCCGCCTACTGGCTCGACCGCGACCGCAACGGCGGCTTTCCGCTGGATTTCCACAAAGCCATTGCGGACGCGGGCTGGCTCGGGGTGTGCATGCCCGAAGAATACGGCGGCGCCGGGCTGGGCATCCTGGAAGCCGCGATCATGGTGCAGGCCATCAGCGAATCGGGGGCCGGCATGAGCGGCGTCTCGGCAATCCACATGAACATCTTCGGCCTGAACCCGGTCGTCTTGTTCGGGACCGAGGCGCAGAAGCGCCGCATCCTGCCGCCGCTGATCGCCGGCAAGGAAAAGGCCTGCTTCGCGGTGACCGAGCCCAACACCGGCCTGAACACCACGCAGCTGAAAACTTTCGCCAGGAAGCAAGGCGACGGCTACATCGTCAATGGCCGCAAGGTGTGGATCAGCACCGCGCAGGTCACCGAGAAGATGCTGCTGCTGGCCCGCACCACGCCGCTGGAAGACTGCAAGAAGCCCACCGACGGCTTGAGCCTGTTCTACACCGACCTGGACCGCCGCTATGTCGATGTGAAGGAGATCGAAAAGCTCGGCCGCAAGTGCGTCGATTCGAACGAACTGTTCATCGACAACCTGCCGGTGCCGGCCGAAGACCTGATCGGCGAGGAAGGCGAGGGCTTTCGCCAGATCCTGCACGGCATGAATCCCGAACGAGCCCTTGCCGCGGCGGCCGGAGTCGGGCTGGGCCGGGTTGCACTGCAGCGCGCCGCCAGGTACGCCGGCGAGCGGGTGGTGTTCGGCCGGCCCATCGGCAAGAACCAGGGCGTGCAGCACCCGCTGGCCAAGTGCTGGATGGAACTGGAAGCGGCCAACCTGATGGTGATGAACGCGGCCTGGCGCTATGACCAGGGCCTGCCTTGCGGCGCCGAGGCCAATGCGGCCAAGTACCTGGCCGGCGAGGCGGGCTTTCGCGCATGCGAAGCCGCCGTCCTGACGCACGGGGGTTTCGGCTACGCCAAGGAGTACCACGTGGAGCGCTACTTCCGCGAGTCGATGCTGCTTCGCATCGCGCCCATCAGCATCCAGCTGATCATGTGCCACATCGCCGAGAAAGTGCTCGGCCTGCCCAAGTCGTACTGACCCGAACGAAGAGGAACTCCCCATGAGCGATCTTGGACGCCTGAGCAGCGCGCTTTATTTCGAGGATTGCGCGCTGGCAACCACCTGGCGCAGCGCCGGCCGCACCATCCTGGAAAGCGACCTGGGCACTTTTGTCAACTTCTCGTGGTTCCATGAAGACCTTTTCACCAACCAGCACGATCGGTCGGCCAATGCCATCCCCGGGCGGCCGGTGCCGATGGCGATGGTGTTCGCGATGGCCGAGGGATTGATCCTGCCGTCGATCGATGGCACGGGCCTGGCTTTCCTGAATGTCGACCTCGACGCCAAGGCACCGACCATGGTGGGCGACACCATTTACGTTCACTGCGAGGTGATCGAGGCACGGCTCACCTCCAAGGGCGATCGCGGGCTGGTGCGCACCCGGAACACGGTGAAGAACGCCAGCGGCGAGACGGTCCTGGTGTACCGGCCGCTGCGCTTGATGAAGCTGCGCAGCTGAGAGAAGCAACAAATCGTCAGCCTGGAGACAACATGCCAATTCCAAGACCTTCATCATTGCGCAGAGCCAGCCTCGTGGCGGCGACTCTGGCGTTCCTTGCCTCACTGGCCAATGCGCAGAATTTCCCGAGCCACCCGATCACCGTGATCGTTCCGATTGCCGCCGGCGGCTCGACGGACGTCATTACCCGGCTTGTGACCAAGCACATGAGCGAGAGCCTGGGGCAACCGATCGTGGTCGAAAACGTGACCGGAGCGGGTGGCGTGATCGGTGTATCGAAAGTGGCCCGGGCGCCGGCGGACGGCTACACCCTGGTCGCAGGCTCATCGGGTTCACAGGCTTCCGCATACAGCGTTTACGCAAAGATTCCGTACACACCCGACTCGTTTTCGCAGATCGGCCTCGCCGCGATCATTCCGGCCCTGATCGTCGTCAACAACAGCATTCCTGCCAACAACCTCCAGGAGATGGTGGCCTACATCAAGGCCAACCCTGGCAAGGTGTCGTTCGGCAATGTCGGGGTGGGCACTTCCGGCCATCTGCAGTGCGAGTTCTTCAAGCACATGACCGCCACCGACATCGCCCTGGTGCCTTACAGAGGTGCCGCACCCATGATCAGCGACTTGATGTCCGGGCAGATCCAGGCCGCGTGTGATGCGATGCCGTCGTCGAGCCCGGCAGTGCAGAGCGGGCACATTCGCGCGATTGCGGTGCTCGGCGGTGAACGGGTGCGTTCCATGCCGGAAGTACAGACCGTCGTCGAGCAAGGCATGCCGCAGTTGCAGTCTTCGGCGTGGGTGGGGCTGTCCGCGCCCAAGGGTACTCCGGCGCCGGTGCTGGCAGCATTGCAGAAGGCGCTGTCGGCGGCGCTGGACGACCCGGCCATCCAGGCGAACATCAGCAAGATGGGAGCGTATGTGCCGCCACCCAACCAGCGGGGCTTGAAGTACACCGACGACTTCGTTTTGTCCGAGGTCGCCACCTGGAGCCGGCTCGCCAAGGCTGCCAATCTTGTCAAGCAATAGGGCTCAACCAAGGACAACCATGATCTCATTCGGCACCCGGTCACACAGCGAATCGCGCCGCCGTCCGCTCGACATGATGGGGCAGGTCTTCTACAAGGGCGAGTGGATGGAAAGCGGCCAGGATCCGCTGCACTCTCCAACGGTCTTCCTCGCCGAGCAGCCGCCCAACTGCGAGTTGCTGCCTCACTTTCACCGGCAAAACCAGTTCCAGTTGTTCGTCGAGGGGGAAGGAACCATCGGGCAGGCGCCCCTCGGCCCCGTGACCGTGCACTACGCGGGTGCCTACACGGGCTACGGTCCGATCCATTCGGGCGATGCGTGGCTCAAGTACTTCACCATCCGTTCGACCTTCGATACCGGAATCACGTGGAGCACCGATTGGCGTGGGAAGATGATCCGGGGGCCGAAGCGGCATGCGGAAGCCCCGGCGGGGCGCCCCTGGACAGTCGAGCAGCTTGCAACGCTGCGGGACATCCAGCGCCAGACGGTGATCGCGGCGGATGCAGGCCTGGGTGCCGAGCTGTTCATGATGCCGCCGAATGCGAGGCAGCCGTTGTTGCCGGCTGCGGGCAGTGTCGGCCAATTCATCTTCGTGCTGGCCGGTGCCGCGCTGGTGGATGGCACGACGCTGTCTCTGTGGGAGTCGGCCTTCCTGCCGGCGACCGACGGGGAAGTCGTCACGACGGCCGGCGCGCAGGGCGCCCAGGTGATTGCCTTGCACATGCCTCCAACCGCCGAGCCCTATCTCCCGCAGGTGGCCGCTGCGAGCGCGGAGTGACCATGCACGCCGACGCCACACCGCTTCAGCCCGTCTGCGTTCGCAACCGCGTCACCGGTGCCGAATGGGAAGTGCGGGTCCATCTTGCGGCCTGCTACCGCCTGGTCGCGCGCTATGGCATGAGCGACCTGATCTACAACCACATCACCGCCAAGCTGCCGTCGAACAAGGAGCTTTTCCTGATCAACCCTTTCGGCGTGCACTACACCGACATCACGGCATCGTGCTTCTATACGCTGGACCTGGACGGCAACGTCGTGGACAAACCGGAAGGGGAGTTCGGCCAATACCCGATCAACCGGGCTGGTTTCATGCTGCACAGCGCAGTGCACGCCGCTCGCCCCGACCTTGGATGCGTGATCCATACGCACACGCGCGCGGGGATGGCGGTCTCCGCGTTGAAGGAAGGCATCCTGCCACTGACGCCATTTTCAATGCGCTTCTACAACGCGATCGGCTATCACGACTACGAAGAACCGACGGTCGATGACAGCGAGCGAGGGCGGATCGCGCGCGACCTCGGTCCGCACAGTGCCCTCATCTTGCGCAACCACGGGCTGCTGGCGGCCGGCCCAACCGTGCCCGATGCCTGGAACCTGATGTACTGGCTGGAGTCGGCCTGCAAGGTGCAGCTCGACGTGTTGTCCACCGGCCGGGAAATCTGCACGCCGAGCCATGAAGTGGCCACGTCCGTGGCCAAGCGCTATGGTCCGCAAGGAAAATTGAATCTTGCACCGATCGAATGGCCGGCCATGCTGCGGCTGCTGGACAAGGAAGACCCGTCTTTCCGGACCTGACCCGATCGGATCCGGGTCATGTCTTGAGGATTTCCAACTGCCGATTCGCGCGGACGCACGCTAGTGCGTACAGACGGGGGCGGTAACAAAAGCGGCCTCCGAGGCTACTTACGCCAGCAGCCTTTTCGCTTCCCTCGGGTCCAACCCATACATCTCGGCGAACTCGGCAACCGTCTTGCCGCTGGCCTTGAGTGCGTTTTGCAGGGCTTCGCGGCGCGCACTCTTTTACACCATGTGCCGCGTTTCCACACGCGGAGGGTGGCTCTAAACCCCATCAAACAGGAGCTTGTCAGCGCCGGTGCAGTTCGCCCGAAACTTAAAATCACACTGTGTCTGGCAGCGGGGAACATCCGCTCCGTGACGGAACACGCGCAAATAGCCGCGTTCTTCAAGCGCAAGGGTTGGCGGCTCTTCGATCGCCACTGGATGTTCTCGAAGCTGCTGGCAGCTGCAGCGGGTCGCTACGAGGACAATGTAGCGACCGCCGTTGCAAAGCTGATTCTGAACGAACCACGATTGGCGATCGCGCTTGAGGAGATCGAGGCATCCGCAGGCGAAGGCTGAAGATTCGCTTCACAATGCAACTTCCCGAGCGACACATGTCTGCTTCCGGCCAAGAACTGCCGAAAGCAACCATTCTCCGATCCCGGGAAAGCTTGCTACCCACGCGCCGCAGGCGTAAGAATGTCCGCACCGAGAGGACCTCCGATTCGAAAGTTCGACGCGTTGCTGTCGGTGGCAGCCCTCGCTGGATGCGCCAGCCCGCAAATCAGCGAAGGCGGCAAGGCCGAAATCGTGTTCGCCCGGACGAGACCATTCGCATTCGCTGGAACCCGCAACTCACGAACGAGCGCGACATGCGGTCCAAGGCGATCGCATTCTGCGGCGGCCGCGATGTGGACGTACAGGACGCGTCGCCGGAGTCGAGTGCTTCGGGCAACCTGCAGGTGAGACTTGGCGCTGCGAGACGTTCCCTGGGACCGGCGCCGGCATGTAGATATTCGTCACTTCGCCGGCTGCGCGCTGGCTGCTACCGCGCAGCGGCGGCTTAACTTAGCAGTCGCTATGCTGCGCACGTATTCGCTGTGCTTGCTTCTTGCTTATTCGCCGCCCATCAGCACTGCGCTCTCTGACGGACCCAGATAGCGCCGCACGTTGCCCGGGATCTGCGGATCGCCCGGCAGCAACATCGTCGCCTGCCGCACCATTGCTTTGCGGATCACGCTGTCGTCGCTCTTGCGCTCGAAGGCTACCCGCGTCGAAAAGGGCTGTCCGAAGGAGTTGGCGGCGATGCCCGATAGCAGGCCGAACATGTAGCGGATCGGCGTGCGGAATTGCGGCATCAGGATGGTGGACGTCATCTCGTTGAGCTGCCGGTGTTCGTAGTCGCAAAGGAAAACGCGGTTTCCCATCAGATAGCAGGCGCCCTTGTAGCTGAAGCGGCAGCTGTCCTGTGAATCGTCTTCCGAGGCCGGCATGAATTCGACGGTGACGTAGCGCGCCACGTTGTCGGCCTGATAGAGCACCGTCACGGCGCGGATCACACGCCCCGGAAAGATGGAGGAGTGGTGGTAGCGGAAGTAGGTGCCGAGAAAGGGCTTGAGGCTATTCAGCGAACTGCGGGCGAATTTCTCCAACTGCTGGAAGTGGGACTCGGGCGCAATCAAGGGGCTGGGCGCGCCCTCGCTCTTGGCCCGCAGCCGCTCCGCGAAGCCGGCCGGTTCCAGCAGGAAGTCGCCCGCTTCCAGGCCGCACACCTGCGCTATCTTTAGCATCGTGCGGTGTGACGGCAGGTGCGTGCCGGCCAGGTACTTGTTGAATTGCTGTCGGTTGATGCCCACGCGCCGGCAGAAGTCCGCGACCGAGGGAGCTCGGCCGACGACTTCACACAGGTTCCGGGTGAGGTTTTCCATGCGCTGATGCGAGCTGCTGTCCGGCCCGGTGCCGGCCTGAGGGCTCCGGGGCATTCTACTGGGCGGCAAGCAGGCTTCAGCGCATGAAGCGCTGGATCGAATAGGCTTGCGTGTCGAACTCCACCGGCTCGCCCATCATCTGCCGCACGACCAGTTTCGCGCTGGCTGGGCCGGCCGTGAGGCCGCAGTGGCCGTGGCCGAAGCACGTGTAAAGGCCGCCCTGGCCCGGCACCGGCCCGATCACCGGAACCGAGTCGGGTACCGAAGGCCGGTGGCCCATCCACATGCGCGGCTCGCCATGGCTCAGCCCCGGGAACAGGCGCTGGGCCTTGCGCACCAAGACGTCGCAGCGCCGCGGGTCCGGCGCGGCTTCGACCCCGGAAATCTCCACGGTGCCGGCGAGCCGCAAGCCCATCTCCATCGAGTTGATGCCGAAGTAGCCTGTCTTGTGCAGGATCGGCATGGCCAATTGCACCGACGGGTCTGGGAGTACTACGTGGTAGCCGCGTTCGGATTCCAGCGGCACCTTGATGCCCAGCGGCGCCAGCAAGCGGTGCGACCAAGCGCCCGCTGCCACCACGATCCGGGCGGCACTGCGCGCCTGGCCCGCCGTCGTCATCAGGCGCCAGGAGCCCGTGTCGCCTTGCCAGATCTTCTGAACCCGCTCGTGGGACACGGTGCCACCTGCATCAAGGAAGGTCTGCAGCAATGCGCCGCACAGGCGGCCGGGATTGGTCGTGTGGCCGTTGCCGGGAATCACCATGGCGCGGGTGATGGACGGAGTGATTCCGGGATAGATTTCCCGGATCTCAGCCAGGCTCAGCGACTGCACCTGCACGCCGTGGCGCTCGCGCAGGGCGTCTTCCATGGGAGTACGTCCGGTGCCGCCGCCTTCCCACAGGTAGACCTGGCCGGTGCGCCGAATCAGGGAGTCATAGACCTGGGGGCCGACCAGCGCCTTCCACTCGTCGAAGGTCGGCTGATGGATGTTGCGCATTGCGTCGCTCGACGCGATCACCTGCTTCTCGCGGCTGGCCTTCAACCACTGGAGCAGGAAAGGAGCCGCAGTCGGCAAATAGCCTGGCCGCACCCGCAACGGCCCTTCCGGATCCGCCAGCCATGAGGGCACCTTCCGGTACATGCCGGGCAGCGCCACCGGCATGGCCGTATCCGCGACCAGGAAGCCGGAATTGCCGTAGCTGGCACCGCTAGCCGGGGGCAGTTCGTCGAGCAGAGTGACCTTCACGCCGCGGCGCGCCAGGTGGGTGCCGACGCACAGGCCGACGACGCCGGCTCCGATGACGATCGTATCGGGAGATTCAGGATTCATGGGGTCAGTGCGTGAGGATGCGTGAAAGAAAGGCCTGTGCGCGCTCGCTGCGCGGGGCGTTGAAGAAGGCCTCGTTGGACGCATCCTCCACGATGCTGCCTTCGTACATGAAGACGACCCGGTCGGCCACCTTGCGGGCGAAGCCCATTTCGTGGGTGACGACCATCATCGTCATGCCCTCGTTGGCCAGTTCCACCATGACGTCCAGCACCTCGTTGACCATCTCGGGGTCGAGCGCGGAGGTGGGCTCGTCGAACAGCATGCACATCGGGTCCATGGCCAGGGCGCGCGCGATCGCCACCCGTTGCTGCTGCCCGCCGGACAGCTGCCCCGGGTACTTCTGGGCATGGGCTTTCAGCCCGACCCGGTCCAGCAATTGCAGGGCCCGCTGCCGTGCTTCATCGGCGGGCCGCTTGAGGACCCGCCGCTGGGCGAGGCACAGGTTCTCCAGGATGCGCAGGTGCGGAAACAGCTCGAAGTGCTGGAACACCATGCCGACGCGCGAGCGCAGCTGTGGCAGGTTGGTCGCGCGCCCGTGCACGCTGGTGCCGGCGACGGCAATCGTTCCCGCTTCGATCTTCTCGAGGCCGTTTACGGTCTTGATGAGGGTCGACTTGCCAGATCCCGAGGGCCCGCACACGACGACCACCTCGCCACGTTCGATGCGCAGCGAACAGTCCTTGAGCACCTGGAACTGCGGGGTGTACCACTTGCTCACCCCGGCGATTTCGATCATTGCCATGTCTTCGTTTCCAATTGGGTTCAGTGCGGCGTGGCCATGCGTGCCTGCATGTGGGCCACGACGCGGGAGGCAGTGAAGCAGATCGCCAGGTAGACGGCTGCCGCGAACAGGTACATTTCGACCAGCCGCCCTTCGCGCTGCGCGATCTTGGCGGCGCCGCCGAGAAAGTCGGTCAGCGAAAGCACGTAGACGAGCGATGTGTCCTGGAACAGCACGATGGTCTGGGTCAGCAGCACGGGCGCCATAGCGCGGAAGGCCTGAGGCAACACCACGTGCGCCATCGTCTGCAGGTAGCGCATGCCCAGGGCCTGAGCGGCGGCCAACTGGCCGCGTGGGATGGACTGCACGCCCGAACGCACGATCTCCGAAAAATAGGCGGCTTCGAACAGCGTGAAAGTGACGATGGCCGAATTGCGTGCGCCGACCTGCATTGGGCGGCTAGCACTGGTGATCCACTGCCCAAGATAGGGGGCCAGGAAATAGAACAGGAAGATCACCAGGATCAGCGGCAAGGCCCGGAAGACGTTGACATAGACCGCGGCGGCCTGCGCCACGCCGGGCATGCCGGAAAGGCGCGCCAGTGCCAGCACGGTGCCGAGTGCGATGCCACCCACGGTAGCGATCGCCGTGATCGTGAGCGTGAACACCATCCCCTCGCCGAATAGGTACGGGGCGGCGCGCCAGATTACGTGGAAGTCGAAGTCGTTGAACATGTCATCGCACCACGATGAGGCCGGGGATCGCCAGGCGCTTCTCGAGCCAGCGCATGAAGGCGGTGATCGTGAGATTCAGCACGAGGTAGGTCAGCGCGGCGGCGGTAAAGGCCTCGAAGACCTGGAAGGTGAATTCCTGCATCGCGCGGGCGCGCCCGGTCAGTTCCAGCAAGCCCACCGTCATCGCCACCGAGGTGTTCTTGATGGTCGCCATGAAGTCCGAGGTCAGGGGCGGGAGGATCACCCGGTAGGCGACCGGCAGCAGCACGTGCCGATAGGTCTGCATGCGCGTGAACCCAAGCGCCGTGCCGGCCATCAGCTGGCCCCTGGGCAGCGCCTGGATTCCGGCGCGCACCTGCTCGGCGACGCGTGCAGCCATGAAGAAGCCGATCGCGCAGACGGCGGCGAGGAAAGGTCCGTTGTCCAGGTGCTTGAGCGCGTTGCCCAGGTCTTCGGGCACCAGTTCCGGCAGCACGAAGAACCAGATGAACATCTGCATGAGCAGCGGGATGTTGCGGAACAACTCCACGTAGACGGTGCCGGCGAGGCGCGCGCCCCGGAATGGCAGCGTGCGAAGGACTCCCACGACCGAGCCGACCGTCAGGGCAAGCACCCATGCACACGAGGCGGTGACCACCGTCCAGAGCAGGCCCTGGAGGAGCAGCACGTAGTGCGGCCGCCCCTCCACGGCGAGATCCCAGAAGATTCCCCAGTTCCAGGCGTAGTTCATCAAAAGAACCCGGTCTCGGTTGGGATCGGCGGCTTACTTCGGGTACTTGGCCAGGTCGAACGTGTCGGTGGGTCGCGCCAGGGTCTTGGCGAGCGCGTCGCTCATGGGCAGGTTCATGTTGATGCCCTTGGGAGGGATCGGCTTCATGAACCATTTGTCGTACAGCACCTTCATCTTCGGGCTTGCGTAGAGCTCCGCGGTGGCTTCGTCGACGAGCCTCTTGAACTCCGGGTCTTCCTTGCGGATCATCGGGCCGTAGGGCAACGGCGGGCCGAAGTCCGCCTTGCTGAGAGCGTAGCCGGCGGGATCCTTGGAACTCGCGATCAGGCTCGCGAGCAGCACGTCGTCCAGGGCGAAAGCATCGGCGCGGCCGGTTTCCACCATCAGGAAACCTTCCGCATGGTCGGTGCTGGACAGGATTTTCATGCCCAGCTTCATCTTTTCGTTGAAGTCGTAGAGCAGTTTCAGGTTCAGGGTTCCGGCGGTGGAAACCACGGTCTTGCCCTTCAGGTCTTCGATCGAAGCGAGGTGGGCGGACTTCTTGGCCAGGTACTTCATGCCGGACATGAAATAGCTGTTGGAAAAGCTGATCTGCTTCCAGCGCTCTTCGAGGTTGCCGTCGGACGCGCACTGGATGTCTGTGGTGCCGTTGGCCAGCAGTGGCATCCGGTTGGTGGAGTTGACGGGGCTGTAGGCAACCTTCAGGTTCGGCAGGTTCAGCTTCTTCTTCAGGTGCTCCACCACGTGCAGGCAGATGTCGATGCCATAGCCTACCGGTACCTGGTTGTCGCCCAGGTAGTTGATCGGGATGGACACTTCGCGGCTGGCGAGCGTGATGGTGTTCGACTCCTTGAGCTTGCGGATCGTGCCGCTCTCCTGGGCCGGGGCCGCGGCGGCCATGCAGAGTCCGAGAACGAGGGTGTAGAACGGAACGTGGCGCGGTTTCATGAAGGCTCCTGGTGCTGTCGCACTTGTGAGAGGGCTGCTGTTGATCGGAGGGGTCACTTTAGGGAAATGTCCGCCTCCGTCACATTTCGCAATCAGTGCGAAGGCCCCTTCGCAGATGTGCGAAGCCCGCCCTGTCCTCGCGCAAGCCGGTCTTTCTCGGGGCCGAAGCGTGTGTGCAAGGGCGCGGATCAATTCCCGGATTCGCGATCGGGGTCAATTCGTGCGTCACCCGGAGCCCCGATTTGCGAATCTTGCGGGCGGGGTGCGTTTCGGCGCTAATGACAGTCCCTTTCTGGACTGCCCCCGATGAAACGCCCACTCGATCCGGCGACGCTGGCACTGCGCGAAGACCTGGCGCTCGCGCTGCGTGCCGCCGCCTTGCACCAGTTGTCCGAAGGTGTCTGCAACCACTTCAGCGTTGCCGTCGGCCGCGACCGTTTCCTGCTCAATCCCCGCGGCTTGCACTGGAGCGAGGTTCATGCGGACGACATCGTGCTGGTGAACGACGTGGGCGAGGTGCTGGAAGGGCGCCACGAAGTCGAGCCCTCAGCCCTATTCATCCATGCCGCCGTGCACCGGTTGGCGGGCCATGCAGTGGTGCTCCACACCCACATGCCCTACGCGAGCAGCCTGGCGCTGACCGAGGAGGGCGGGCTCGATCCGATGCTGAGCCAGAACGCCCTGCGATTTCTGGAGCGCATCGCGATCGACCGAAAGTACAACGGCCTCGCCCTCGACATGGCCGAGGGCGAGCGCATCGCGCGCTCCATGGCTGGGAAGGATGTCGCCTTCCTGGCCAATCACGGCGTGATCGTCGCGGGCTCCCGGCTCGCCTACACCTACGACGACCTCTACTTTCTCGAACGGGCGGCGCAGCAGCAGATCCTGGCGGCTTCTTCGGGCTACAAGCTGCTCCCCATCACCGACGTCGCGCTGGCGCGCCGCACCGCCAGCCAGATCAAGGGTGAACGCCTGCAGTCGGAGTTGTTCTTCGAGGCGCTACGCAGGCTGCTGCCGCCGCCGTGCCAATCCACCTTTCGTCCAACCCCTTTCACTTCCGAAGCGAAATTCACATGATCGAAATCCTGAAAGCCGGCAAGCGCGCCGCGTCGCAAGCCGCCGTGGCTGCTGAAGTCCGTGGCGTGGTCGCCGACATCGTCGCGGCCGTGGGCAGCCGCGGTGACGCCGCAGTGCGCGAGCTATCGCTCAAGTTCGACGGCTGGAACCCACCCACCTTCCGGCTTTCGGACAAGCACATCGCCGAGTGCGTGGCTTCGCTCACGCCCCAGGAGCGCAAGGACATCGAGTTCGCGCAGGCCCAGGTGCGGCGCTTCGCCGAAGTCCAGAAGTCCGCGCTGCGGGACGTGGAAGTTGAAACCTTGCCGGGGGTCTTTCTCGGGCACAAGAACATTCCCGTGCAGTCGGTCGCCTGCTATGTGCCCGGCGGAAAGTATCCCTTGATCGCCTCTGCGCACATGGGCGTGGTGACGGCCAGCGTGGCGGGCGTCGAGCGCATCGTCGCGGTCGCTCCCCCGTTCAAGGGCGGGCCCAACGCCGCAATCGTGGCGGCGATGCATCTTGGTGGCGCGCACGAGATCTACTGCGTCGGCGGCGCCCAGGCAATCGCCGCGCTTGCGCTTGGCACCGAGCAGATTGCCGCGGTGGACATGATCGTGGGGCCGGGCAACGCGTATGTGGCCGAGGCCAAGCGACAGCTGTTCGGCAAGGTCGGCATCGACCTGATCGCCGGTCCCACCGAGACCTTGCTGATCTCCGACGAGTCCTGCGACGCCGAGATGGCCGCGGCGGACCTGCTGGGCCAGGCGGAGCACGGCGTGGATTCGCCGACGGTACTGGTCACCACCTCGCGCGCGCTGGCGGAGGCTTTGCCCGCCGAAATCGAGCGCCAGCTGGCCATCCTGCCCACGGCGCCCATTGCCCGTGTCGCGTGGGAGAACTATGGCGAAATCATCCTGTGCAGCACGCGCGAGGAGATGCTTTCGGAGGGCGACCGGATCGCTTCGGAGCACGTGCAGATCCTGACCAAAGACCCCGACTGGTTCCTGCAGAACATGCGCAACTACGGCGCACTGTTCCTCGGCGCCCGCACCACCGTGTCCTATGGCGACAAGGTCATCGGGACCAATCACACCCTGCCCACCATGGGAGCCGCCCGCTACACCGGGGGCCTGTGGGTCGGCAAGTTCATCAAGACCTGCACGTACCAGAGGGTGATGACAGACGAAGCATCTGCGCTGATCGGCGAATACTGCTCGCGGCTTTGCGCGATGGAAGGCTTTGCCGGGCACCAGGAGCAGGCCGACCTGCGCGTGCGGCGCTACGGCCGCCAGGCCGTGGAGACGGCGCGGTGACCTCCGTCCAGGCCTCCCTGTCCGCTGCCGGTTCGGCTGCGCTGAAGACGCGCACGCCGCTGCTGTGGCTGAACCCGGATCGGGCCCAAGTCCTGGCGCAGGGCGAGGACAGCGACTTCGCGGCGGCGCAGGCAAGGTTCGCGCGTGCCGGCGCACTCCTGGGTGCGCTGTTTCCGGAACTGAACGGTACGGACGCGCCGATCGAGTCACCCCTGCTGCCGGTGCCGCGCCTCCAGGAGTCCATGGGACTGCCCGGTGGGAGTGGCAAGCTGTTCGTGAAGGCAGACCACCTGCTGCCGATCGCGGGTTCGATCAAGGCGCGCGGCGGCTTTCACGAAGTGCTGGCGCATGCCGAAGCGCTGGCAATCACAGCGGGGGTGGCCGAGCCCGGAGTCGATCTTTCAGTGTTGTCGTCGCCCAAGGCGCGCGCACTGTTTTCCTCGCGCACCATCGCTGTCGGCAGCACCGGCAACCTGGGCTTGAGCATCGGCGTGCTGGCGGCGGCGCTGGGTTTCCGCGCCGTCGTGCACATGTCCAGCGACGCCAAGTCCTGGAAGAAGGACGAGCTGAGGCGCCGCGGAGCTGTCGTGGTCGAACACGCTGGCGACTATGCTCAGGCGGTCGCGGCCGGGCGAGCTCAATCGCGCGACGACGCCAACAGCTACTTCGTCGATGACGAGAATTCGCTGCTGCTGCTCGCGGGCTATGCCGCTGCGGCGCGGCCCTTGGCGGCGCAGCTTGCCGCGGCGGGAAGGACCCCTTCGGCGAAGCAGCCGCTCTTCGTTTACCTTCCCTGCGGCGTCGGTGGCGCACCGGGCGGCATCGCGCTCGGCTTGGCCCGGCTCTTCGGCTCGAATGTGCACTGTTTTTTCGCCGAACCGGTGGCGTCCCCATGCATGCTGCTGCGGATGGCGACGGATCCGGGCCAGGACGTTTCTGTCTACGACTGGGGCCTGGACAACCGTACTGTCGCCGATGGACTGGCCGTGCCGCGTGCCTCGGCCCTCGTCGCCTCGCGCATAGCCAACGTCCTGTCCGGAGTCTTCACAGTGACCGATGAACAGCTTTTTTCCGGACTGCTGCGGGCGTGGGAGTGCGAGCGGCTGGAAATCGAACCCTCCGCGGCCGCTGGGTTCCCTGGTCCGCACTGGATCGTCAGCAGTGAAGTGGGCCGCCGCTACATCGAGGCCTTTTCGCTGGAAGCCCAGCTGGAAAACGCGACTCACCTCCTGTGGACGACCGGGGGCTCACTGCTGCCGCAAGAAAGCCGCCGGCGCCTTCGCGAAGAGGCCCGGCTGATGGAAGCGCCGCTGAAGCGCCATGGATGAACGAGCGAAGATGTTGGCGGGGCAGCGCTATGACTCGTTGGATCCGGAACTCGTGCAAGCACGTCTGGATGCCAAGAGTTTGTGCGCGCGCCTCAACGCGGCGCCGGAGACTGATCCTGCGCGCCGCGACGCACTGGCGCAGCTCTTTGGCCGCGGTGGCGACACAGTGACCGTCACTTCGCCATTTCATTGCGGTTACGGCAGCAACATCGAGCTGGGCGAGAAGGCTTTCTTCAACTTCAATTGCGTGGTCCTGGACGTCTGCAAGGTGTCGATCGGGTCATTCACGCTGCTCGGCCCCGCGGTGCAATTCTATGCGGCGCTTCATCCCGTGGAGGCAAGTAGGCGGCGGGTGGAGGAGCACGGCCGTTCCGTCATGATCGGATCGGATGTGTGGGTGGGAGGCGGTGCAATCATTTTGCCGGGAGTGACGATAGGGGATCGCTCGATCATCGGCGCCGGCAGCGTGGTGACGCGGGGCATTCCGGCGGATGTGTTCGCTGCGTGCAATCCGTGCCGCGTGATCCGCAATCTCGATCAGGCCGAGGCCTGATCAAGCGAAAGACAAGAATGCAAGAAAATTTCGTGCGCAGGTTCGACGTGGGGCCTCGCCTTTCCGAAGTGGCGATCCACAATGGCGTGGCCTACCTTGCCGGCCAGGTGCCAGAGGATGCCACCCAGGACATTCGAGGTCAGGCGCGGCAAGTGCTGGCGGCAGTCGACGCGCTCTTGGCGCGGGCCGGGAGCAGCAAGTCGAGGATCCTGCTGGCCCAGATTTTCCTGGCAGATCTCGCAGACTTCGACGGATTGAATGAGGCGTGGGACGAGTGGGTTCCCACGGGCCAGGCCCCTCCGCGAGCGACCGTTCAAGCCGCGCTGGCGAACCAGGACTGGCGCGTGGAGATTGTCGTAACCGCCGCATTGGGTTGAAGTTTCGCGTCCACGGGGTAGGTCTCCAGCGTGACTACCGTGGAGTGAGAGGCGAGGTGGGACTGGGCGAGGCGGACTTCGGAAGCACTGAGCTGTACCATGGCTGCTTTGGGTCGGAAGCAGACGACTTCAACTTCTGCCGCACGTCCGCTGCCGACCCTAAGCGGACATCGTGTGCGCTGCACCTTCCAGATCATGGGTCGCGGCTTTTCGACGCAATCAACGCTTCAAAGGCGTGGGACTTTGGCCCGGCCAGAGGCCCAATCGTGCGAGCCGCACTCCGCGGTCTTCAGCATCAGGGTAAAGACCGGGTCGCAGCCACTCTGATTGAAGAGTGCGAAGCCAACTTCCGCGTAAGGGCTCCTGACCGACAGCGCTTGGCCACTGGCCTGAAACGCAAAGCACATCAGGAATTCGCATCCGGCATCTTGCGCCACGGCGCCAAAATCCAGCGTGACCAACTGCCAGGTGCCTTCTTCCCGCACGAGGTGCGACACCAGCTGAAGCGCCCGTCCCTGGAGGTATGCGCGACTCTGCAGGATTGCGGCAGCCTTTGCGACAGCAGCCTGGTCAGGAACTCCGTACGCATCCGGCACGACAAGCTCCCTTTCGTCGATCAGGACCGCAATCCAATCACCACTCGCGCTGCGCTCGAACCTCCTTTGGAGCAGAAGATCGCAAGGAAGCTCGGGGCCGATCGAGCGATGCGGTTTGCGCATGGGCACGTCGATACTCATTCGAGGGCCCTGAGCCTTGCGCAATGCTCGACGGCCTCCACAGTGGCACGCCGAAGATGATCGCTGCTGTTCTGCCTGTGCGTCCTGATTCCGTTGCCGGCTGCCCCGCGGGCAAACCGCGCCGCGTTCGCGAGCACCGCATCCAGGTCCAGGCGGAAGTGCCGTCCGCATTGCAAATGCCGTTGCTGAATCCTTGCGAGCTGCTGCCGCAACCACGCTTCTCCCAGGTCAGCGTATTGGGCGGCTCGGTCCGCGGTGATCGTCATGACTGACTTTCGCCTAGCAGACGTAGCGCGTGGGGAGCATGAGTCCAAGCTGCATCATGGCTGCCACGCCGTCATCGAGCCCGATCTCTTGCATGATCCTGCCGTCGACCACCTTGAGCACCGTGGTGCCTGTGAAGCGCATCTTGCGTCCGCTGGCTGCCGGAAGACTGCCGAGCAAGAAGTCGCTGAACGCAGGGCCGGTATGGGTCCCGCCGCCCTCCCACTGACCCACGACGTAGTCGCCTTCGGCGATCAGGTCGGTCGTGCCCCAGAAGTTGAGATCCGGGAACGCGCCGCGAAAATCCGTCATGAAGGCCTTGATGTCGTTGCGGCCGTGCCGCGGCTCATGCAACGAATATCTGAGCAACATGTCGGGCGCCGCCAGCTCGTCGACGACCGCAAGATTGCAGTCCCTTCCCCAAAATTCCGCAAACCAGCGGCCGACCACGGCCTTGTTGCTCTGTTCCTTGCTCATTGCGTTCTCCTTGAATTGCGATGAAGGTCGGGTTACGGCTCGGAACGCCGGTCACGATCGCGACCTGTTGACCATGGAGCTCATAACTTCTCGTAAGGCAGGAGATTGGCAGTAAAGGATCTTTGCGTCTGGCCGGTTCCGGACCCGTGATTGGTTGGTTTGTGTACGCTGGGTGACCGTTGCTCGGAACGGCAACGTGACGCGGAAGCAGAGGGCAGGGCTGCTACCGCGTGCGATTCTCTGCGCTGAGCGTGATGACCCCGCCACACGAGGCTTCCTCGCATGTCGGCTCTTGGCCG
>JAQGMU010000523.1 GCA_028292195.1 Ramlibacter sp.
GCCTGCGCTGCGGGGGCCGGCGCGGGCGCCGCCACCGGGGCTTCGACCGGCTGCTCGGCCGGGGCAAAGCCGCCGGTTGCGCGCAGGGTGTCGAAGCGGGCCTGCATCGTGTCGAAGCGGTGCAGCAGGGCTTCGACGTCGGCGCCGGCGAGGTTCTCGTGGCCGAGGTATTCGACCTCGGACTCCATGCGGTGCGCCAGTTCGCCCAGCTGCAGCGCGCCGGCCAGGCGGGCGCTGCCCTTCAGGGTGTGCAGCACGCGCAGCACCTGGTCGCGCGGCTCGCGCTGCTGCGGGTGGCTGGCCCACATGCGCAGCGAGCTGCCCAGCGAGGGCATCAGTTCCGCCGCCTCTTCCTCGAAGATCGGGAACAGGTCGGGGTCGATCGCGTCGACCACGTCGAGGTCTTCATCGCCGCTCACCGCCACCACGGGCGCTGCCTTCGGCGGCAGGATGGTCTGCGCCGGCGCCAGCAAGGGCTGCTGGCTACGGGGGGCTTCGGCCACCGGCGCCGGCAGGAAGTCGAAGTCTTCGTCCAGGGTCGAGGCCGGCAGCACGCTTTCCGGCGACTCGGTGCGCGGCTCGCCTTCGGCGTCCTTCAGTTCCTGCAGCGCCTGCAGGATGCCCGCTTCCGGGGCCTTCAGGAAGCCGGCGGCGAACTGGTGCAGCAGGCGCCGCACTTCTTCGGCCGCCTCGGTGAACACGCGGGCGTGGTCCGGGGTGCCGCAGGCCAGTGTCTGGGTGTGCTGCAGCGCGGCTTCCAGGCCGCGCGCGATGTCGGAAAGCGCCTGGAAGCCCACGGTGGCGGAGCTGCCGGCCAGCGCATGGGCCCAGCCCACGGTGGAATCGGGCACGCGCTGGTTCATCTCCAGCGCCCACTCGCTGATCTCGGTGGCCAGCCGGCGCGACCACTCGTCGGCCTCGTTCAGGTAGACGTTGTAGAGCGGGATGCCGATGCGCAGGTCGCCGATCACCTTGACCTGCTCGTCGCGGGCCGGCGCTTCGGCTTCCGGCTCGGGTTCGGGCTCGGGCGCGACGGCCTTCAACACGGGAGCGGCCACCGGCGTGGCGACAGGCTCCAGCATGGGCAGCGCGTCCGCCGCCGGGCCGGCAACGGCAGACAGGCTGTCGAAGTCGATGCCGGCGATGTCCAGCTCCGCCATCGGCACGTCCACCGGCGCCGAGGGCAGTGCGAACTTGGGCAGGGTGACGGTGGTGGCCAGCTCGGGCAGTTCCTCAATGGCCGGCGCGGCGGGCAGTTCCACCTTGGCCATGCTCTGGGTGCTGGCCAGTTCCGCGAATTCAGGCGGCAGTTCGTCGGCGCTCAGCTCCGAGACTTCCGTGCTGTCGGTCGCGGCAGCGGGGGTGTCGGCCGCCGGGAAATCGAATTCGAAGGAAGGCAGCGCGTCCGCGGCGGGCGCGGGGGCCGGCGTGGGTTCGGGCACCGGTTCGATGCCGAAGTCCAGGCTGAGACCGCCGAAATCGATCGGCGCTTCGGCGGCGGCGGGTTCGATCGTGAGGGTAGTGGCGGGTTCCGGCGTGGCCGGCTCCAGCGTCGGCACCTGGTCGTCGAGGGCGGCCAGCGTGGAGATGATTTCCTCGTCCTGCGCTTGCGGCAGCTGCACCGGCGCCGGGGCCGCGGCAGGCGCGGGACGGGGCGACGCGATGCTGACCAGGCGCGCTTCGGTGCGCATGGCATCGGCCGGCGCGCGGAAGGCCGAGGCCTTCCAGCTCTGTTCCGTCTGCCGGGCGATGTCCTCGATCCAGACGCCGAACAGCTCCAGCGCCTGCGTGCACAGGCCGCGCAGTTCCTCGGTGGACGGCTTCTGGTCGGCCAGCCAGGTGTTCATCACCTGTTCCAGCGACCAGGCGGCCTCGCCGAATTCGTTGAGGCCCACCATGCGCGAGCTGCCCTTCAACGTGTGGAAGGCGCGGCGCAGCGTGGTCATCTCGGCCAGGTTGCCGGGCTCGGCCGCCAGGGCCGAGAGCGCCGCCAGGCCGTTGCCGACCACTTCGCGCGCTTCTTCCAGGAAGATGTCGAGCAGCTCGTCTTCCGGGTTGTCTTCGTCGTCGGCGGCCAGGGCGACCGGCGCGGACGACGCCACCGGCCTGGCGGCCACCGGAGCCGGCGCGGGGGCAGCGGCAGGCGCCGCGGCGGGGGCGGCAGCGCGCGGCGCGGCCGGCTCCACCGCCACCACTTCGCGGCCCATCAACGGCCGCAGCTCGCCTTTCATGTCGTCCCAGACGAACAGCTTCTTGGCCAGCGAGGGCTGGTAGTTCAGCATGTCGATCAGGAAGCCCAGCGCGCCCAGGTTGAGGCCCAGCTTCTCGAAGGTGCCGGCCGTGCGGACCATCTCTTCGTCGACCTCGGTGGTCATGATGTTTTCGACCGTCTCGCGCATGCGCTGCACGGCCTGCGAAGCCTGGTCGAGGCCCAGCACGGACAGGACGCCGCGCATCTGGGCCAGGAAGTTCGGGGCTTCGCGCAGCGCGCCCTTCTCCACCGGGTTGCGGAAGAAGGCGTCCAGTACCTTTTCCAGCTCGCCCAGCGTGCCGCGCAATTCGCCGACCACGCTGCCCATGGTCTGCTTGTCGCTGACGCGGCGGTACAGGTCTTCGACCCAGTGCTCCAGCGGCTCTGGCTGGCCGCCCAGCACCACCTTGCCGAGGCGTTCGGCCAGGCGCCGGGTGCGATCGGCCAGCGTGGCGTCGTTCGGGTCCAGGTCCTGGAAGGCGGCTTCGAGGTACAGCACCGCGGTGGCCACTTCCATCGCCAGTTCGGCGCTGGGCGGCTTGCCCGAGCGGCCGACGCTTTCCATCGCCGCGGACAGCGCCTTGGCCAGCGGCTCGCTGGCGGGATAGAGCTTCAGCAGCGTGTCGCAGACCGACTGGAACTGGTCGACCACGCCCTTGATCTTGTGCGCGTCACCGCCGGACAGCGCGGACCACGTTTCCTTCGCCGAGGTGATGCGCTTGCGCATCTGCGACAGCAGCACGGGGTCGAACCGGCCGAACGGGCTGGTGGAATAGTCGACCGGCCTGGCCTTGGCCAGGCCGTAGGACTGCCGCACCGCGGTCAGCGCGGGGGCGGCGGCAGCATCCACGGGCACGGCCTGCGCGCAGAAGAACACGAGGTCCTGCGCCAGCCGGTCGGACACGCCAAGCTCGCCCTTGGCAAGCGATGCGTATTGCAGCAGCACGCGCGAAGCGGCGCGCTTGACGTAGATGTCGGCCGGCAGCAGGCCCTGCGCGATGGCGTCGAAGTAGCCGGCGGCAATGCCCCAGAAGGACTTGGGCTGGCGCGCGGTCTGCGCTTCGGCCAGGCCCAGGCTGAGGGCCACCAGCTCGCGGCCGGCGGCCGGGTCGGCGGTCTTGACGATCTTCAGCACCGCCTGGTCCATGCGGCCGCGCACGGCGGCGTCATAGGCGAGCGGCTGCGCGGAGTGGCCTTGCGGCTCGATCCAGCGCCAGTCCACGCTCCACAGGTCGGCCGGGTGCACGCGGTCGGCGCCGGCCAGGTCCTGCACGTCCTTGTACTGCACGAACAGCGACAGCGGCGAGACGTCCTTGCCGCCCAGCAGCGCTTCCAGGTATTCGGTCAGGGCGAAGCCCGCCCGGTCCACCTTGGCGGCAGCCGCCTCGGTGCACAGTTCGGGCCGCTCGATGAATTTCTGCGCCGCGCCTTCCATGGCGCGCAGGATCGAAGCGGGGGCTTCCAGGCCCACCATCTCGAGCGCGCCGACGGCCTGGTGCATGTGCTGGCGGGCGATGCGCAGGTGGCCGGTGTCGACCGACGCCATGTCCTGGCCCCGCGCCTGGGCGGCATCGCGCACGAAGCGGCGCAGCGCCGAGGAGGCGGACTCGAGCGACTTGCGCAGCTCGTCCAGCACCCAGGCCAGGGGGCCCAGGTCATTGGTCGCCAGTTCTTGATCGAATTCTGTGGCTTGCATGAAGGGCTGTGGCTCGGACAGGATGTAGGGGCCGCGCTCGGTGCTTATGCGATCTTGAACCGCGACACCGACTGGCGCAGTTCCTCGGCCATCCGGGTCAGCTCGCGCACCTGCTGCGCCGTCGAGCGGGTGCCCTCGCCGGTCTGTTCCGTCACCGCGAAGATGTGCTGGATGTTGCCGGCCACCACGTTGGCGGATTCGGCTTCCTTGGAGGTGGAGTTCGAGATGTCCTCGATCAGCTCGGCGAGCCGGCGCGACACCTGGTCGATCTCGGTCAGCGCGGTACCGGCGTTGTCGGACAGCTTGGCCCCTTCCACCACACCCTGCGTGGAGCGCTCCATGGCGGCCACCGCGTCCTGGGTGTCGGTCTGAATGGCCTTCACCAGCGCCGAGATCTGGCGCGTCGCGTCGGCGGAGCGTTCCGCCAGCCGCTGCACTTCTTCGGCAACCACCGAGAAGCCGCGACCGGCTTCACCGGCCGACGCGGCCTGGATGGCGGCGTTCAGGGCCAGCACGTTGGTCTGTTCGGTGATGTCCGAAATCAGTTCGGTGATTTCGCCGATCTCCTGGGACGACTCGCCCAGGCGCTTGATCCGCTTGGAGGTTTCCTGGATCTGGTCGCGGATGGCGTTCATGCCGCCGATCGCGTTCTGCACGGCCGTCAGGCCCTGCTCGGCGGCCCGCAGCGATTGCCGCGCCACCTGGGCCGACTCCTGCGCCTGCCCGGACACCGTGTTGATGCGGCCGGCCATGTCGAGCACCGACTGGCCGGTTTCGCGAATCTCGCGCAGCTGTTCGGTCGAGGCGGCCAGCAGCTCGGTGGAGGTGCTTTCCACCTGCGCCGTCGTCTGCGCCACCCGCGTCGCCGTGTTCTGCACGGCGCCCACCAGCTGGCGCAGTTCCTCCACCGTGTAGTTCACCGAGTCGGCGATGGCGCCGGTGATGTCCTCGGTCACGGTGGCTTCCTGGGTCAGGTCGCCCTCGGCCACCGTCTGCAACTCGTTCATCAATCGCAAAATGGCCGCCTGGTTGGCGTCGTTCACGCGCTTGGCTT
>JAQGMU010000529.1 GCA_028292195.1 Ramlibacter sp.
TCCAGCAGCCATGAAGGGGCCGCGCCATGACCACCAGCGCTGAGGCGAAAGCCAGGATCATCTTCGCGGGCTTCCTGCTGGCGCTGGCCGCCGCGGCCGCCGCCTGGTGGTTGTTCTCGACCCACTCCCACGTCACCTACGAGATCCGCTCGAGCGAGGCGGTGTCCGGCCTCATCGCCGGCGCGCCCGTCGAGTTCCACGGGGTCGAAGTGGGCAAGGTCGGCCGGGTGCTGCTGGCCGATCCGCGCACCGCCCGCGTGCTGCTCGAAGTGAGCAGGGATGCGCCCGTCACCTCGGCCACCGTGGCCACCGTCACCGGCCGCGGGCTCGCCGCGCGCGGCTTCACCGGCTATGTCTACGTCAGCCTCGAGGACAAGGGCGCGGCCACCGGGCAGCCCCTGGCGGCGCAGCCGGGCCAGCCCTATCCGTTGATCGCCGTCGGGCCTTCCGAGCTGGAGAACATCGACACCGCGGTGCACCAGATGAACCAGAACGTGCAGGCCGTCAGCGCGCTGTTGCAGACCACGTTCGACCCGGCGACGGTGACCGCGATGAAGGACGCGCTGGCCAGCCTGGACCAGGTGACGCGCACGCTGGCGGCCAACAGCGCGCGTATGGACACCATCCTCACGAACGCGGAGCGCGCCAGCGCGCAGGTGCAGCCCCTGCTGCAAGCCAGCAATGTGACGGTGCGCACACTGCAGACGCAGTTGCTGCCGCGGGCCAACGCCGTCCTGCAAGGCGCGGAGCAGGCCGGTGCGCGCGTGGAACCGCTGCTGCTTTCGGGCCAGGACGCAGTCTGGTCGCTGCAGTTCCAGGTGTTGCCGCAGGCGCAGCGGGCCCTGGGCAAGGTGGATCACTTCTCCACCACGCTCGACGACACGGTGGGGCGCATCAGGAGCAATCCGTCGGTGCTGTGGCGCGGTAGCGCCGCCGCGGCGCCGGGGCCCGGCGAAACGCCGTGAGCTAGCGCCCCGGCAGCATCCGCCGCAAGGTGTCGTCCTTCATCAGCCAGTGGTGCCGCAGCGCCGCGGCGACATGCAGCGCCACCACCAGCATCAGCGCGTAGGCGAGCCAGCGGTGGATGGCGATGTACAGGCGGAACCAGTACTCGTTGACGCGAATGAAGTGCGGCAGCTCGAACCACGCGAAGAAGGGCACCGGGTAGCCGCCGGCCGACGACATCAGCCAGCCGGTCATCGGCAGCGCCAGCATCAGCGCATACAGCGCCAGGTGGACGAAGCGCGCGGCGACCTGCTGCCACTGCGGCAAGCCGGCGACCAGCTCGGGCAGCGCATTGCCCACCCGCCAGGCCAAGCGCAACAGCACCGCCGCCAGCGCGAGGAGGCCCAGCGCCTTGTGCACCAGGATCAGCGTGATCTTCACCTTGTCGTAGCCGACGTCGGGCAGCTGCACCATGTAGAGGCCCATCACCACCAGCACCAGCAGCAGCAAGGCCATCGCCCAATGCAGGGCGATGGCGATCAGGCCGTAATGCCGCGGACTGTTGGACAGGGGTTGCATGCAACGATTGTCGGAACGAATGGCGTCGCCGGCAATTCGATTCATTTCGTGTGCTGGCGCGTGACCTCATCCTGCTGCGCGCGGATCTTCGCCGGCCACTGCGCCTTGATCCACGACAACACGGCGACGATCTCGGCATCCGCCAGCACGCCTTCGTACTTCGGCATCGCGGTGACGTAGTCCGGCAGGTGGGCGGCCTGGGCCACCCCGTACTTGGTGATATCGAACAGCACCTGGTCCGGGTGGTGCCACGTATGCCCGCTGGCATCGTGCGGCGGCGCGGGCAGCCGGCCGGACGCATCGCGCTCGCGCCAGTTCGGCTGGCCTTCCAGCCTGGCGCCATGGCAGGAGGCGCAGCGCGCCGCGTAGATCGCCGCGCCCTGCGCGACCACCTGCGGATCATCGGGCCGCAGCAGCGCGGGCGGGGCAGCCTTCTCGCAACCCGCAAGCGCGGCGAGCAGCGCGAGTCCCCCCAGGCGCACTACCACTGCGCCCCGAACACCTGCCTCAGCTCCGCGATCTGCGCCGGCTCCAGCGGCGCTGCCTGGCCGCTATCGAGCATGGCCAGGCGCGCCGTTTCCTCCAGCTCCTCCAGCGTGGCCGCGGCGCTGGCCGGGCTGTCGGCCCAGACGTTGGGGCCCAGGCGCGCCAGCATCACGGCGCGCAGCTGCACGCCGCGGGCGGCGTAGCTCGCGATCCGTTCGGCCACCGCCCGCGCCGCCAGCGGGTCGCCGGGACGGTGGTAGGGCACCAGTGGCACCCGCCCGACCTTCATCACGAAATAAGGCGTCAGCGCCGGCAGCAGTTCGCCGGCCTCGGCGCGCCGATCGGGCCGCAAGGTCAGCGCGACGCAGTGCGTGCTGTGCGTATGCAGCACGCAATGGGCGGGCTGGCCGGCCGCTGCCGTCGCCGCATAGATGGCGCGGTGCAGGGCAATCGTCTTGCTGGCGCGGTCGCCCGAGAGCTGCTTGCCGTCGGCATCGAGCCGGGCCAGCCGCCGCGGCTCCAGCATGCCAAGGCAGGCGTCGGTGGGCGTGATCAGGAAGCCGCCGCCTTCGGCCGCCGGCAGGCGCACGCTGATGTTGCCGGCAGTGGCGTGCACGTAGCCGCGGTCGAACAGGTGGGCGCCGCCGGCGCAGATCTCGTCGCGGGCTTGCGATTCGGTCATGCGCGCTCCAGCTGCTCGAAGGCTTCCGTGAAGAAGCGCGGGCCGCCGAAGTTGCCTGACTTGAGCGCCAGGTGCAGTCCTTCCGGCGCCAGTGCGGGGCGGGCATGGCACCACGGCACGCCGGGCGCGATCTGCGGGCCGATGCGCAGGCGCGAGATGCCGAGGACCTGGACGCAGGCGCCCGAGGTCGCGCCGCCGGCCACCACCAGTTGCCCCACACCCTGTTGAACCAGGCCGCGCGTGACACCGGCCAAGGCCAGCTCCACCAGCGCGCCCGCGCGCTCGAC